>JBDNDH010000172.1:0-4281 GCA_046719235.1 Thermodesulfovibrionales bacterium | reverse complement strand
TTGATATGGTTAGTCCTAAACCAGTGCCTCCGTATTGACGGGTGGTTGAAAGATCAGCCTGTGCGAAGGCCTTGAATATCCTTTCCTTATCCCCTTCAGATATGCCAATCCCAGTATCCCTGACTCTGAAATGTAACAGTCCCTTCTGCCAGACATCACCATCTTTGTGATCCCTTTGATCAAGCGATACTGACAGTTCTACCTCTCCTTTTTCTGTAAACTTAATGGCATTGTTAAGCAGATTATTCAAAACCTGCTTAATCCTCGTAGGATCTGATTTGATGCTCTGAGGTATCCCATCGGGCATATTGAGGAGCAACTCAAGACCTTTCTGGAAAGCCCTGACCTTTACAATATCAAGGACATCGTGTATCAATCTCCACAGGTCTATCTCAACATACTCAAGTTCAAGGCTCTCTGACTCTATCTTGGAGAGATCAAGTATATCAGAGATGATGTCAAGCAATAACTTGCCTGCAGTATTTATGTATCCCACATATTGTCTCTGTAGCTCATTTAAAGGTGTCTTCGTTAGCAGGTCTGTATAGCCAATCACAGCATTAAGAGGTGTCCTTATCTCATGACTCATATTTGCAAGAAACTGAGACTTAGCCTTGGTAGCAGATTCTGCTTGCTCCTTTGCCTTGACAAGCTCTTGTTGGGTGTTAAAGAGATCTGTAACATCCCTACCAATCACAGCCAAACCCCTACGAGAGCCGTCGGCATTAAATAGTGGTACCTTGTAAACATCATAGATCTTTACTACACCGTCTACTGTTGGTATCTTTTCAATTCCCTTTGAGACGACACCCTTTTGCCAGGCAATCTCGTCTGTCTGCATACAGCAATTAAAGGCATCTTTGTAGATTTGATGGGTAAAAGATGAGAGTTCAGCGTCGGTCTTGCCAAAGTAGTCAACATCTCTAAGTTGAAATAACTCCAAATCTGCATCATTTGCAAGCAGCCATCTCCCCTGCCCATCCTTGTAGCAGACAATATCAGGGATTGCATTGATAAATGCCAAGAGCCTCTCTTCATTCTCTGCTGCACGTTTATTTTCCCTGATGAGAGCCTCTTCTATCCTCTTACGCTCTGTGATGTCTGTGAGGGTACCCATCATCATCAGGGGTTTAGCATCTTCCGTCCATGTAGCCACCTTTCCCCTATCGATTACCCATATCAGGTGACCATTTTTGTGCATCATCCGGTATTCACAGTTGTAGTATTCAGATTTGCCAAGCAGATGACTTTCTAATGTCTTCTGTCTATTATCTCTATCTTCCTCATGGATATGCCTTATCCACACGTGAATGTCTAAGGGCTCTAATTCTTCTTGGGTATAGCCAATCATCTCTACCGCCCTGTTATTAAAGACTACCTCACCTGTCTGCACATTCCACTCCCAAGTGCCTGCATTTGTGCCCCTAATGATGTTATCAAGTCGCTCCCGCTCTCTGACAAGGTTTATCTCTGCTTCCTTTTGTCTTGTCTGGTCAAGGAGATATCCCTTAAAGCTTGTAACCATGTTGTTTGAATCCCTGACAGTCATAGTAAAATCATAAAACCACCGGTACGAACCATCCTTTAACCTGAGACGGTAAAACTGCTCAAAGAAATTGATGTTGTTTGAGAGATAATATGAGAGCTCATCAGATACCCTCTGAAGGTCATCAGGATGTATAAAGTCGGAATATCGAGTGTCCTCTGATAAGAGTTCCTCTTCGGTGTATCCAAGCACCTTTGTAACATTCTTTGATACATACTCAACAGGCCAATTTTCAGAATTTTTCCAGATCATTGTCACAACTGGTCCTTCTGAGAAGAGGTCTCTCTCCTGTCTTAATGCCTCATAGGCTAATTGTCTCTGTGCCTCTGTCCTTTTTCGCTCTTGTATCTCAACTGATAGGACGTTTTTGAGTCTCCTCTCCCTAACAAATAGTATTACCAGTGCAGACATCAGGATACTTATAAAGACTATTGTGTGCCAGTATTGTTTTAATAGTTCTTTTGGTGTTATAACCCCGTAGTTCTCAAAAGGTGGAAGTCTTAATTTTTTGGCTAACTCCTCTACAGGTCTATAATCCAGAGGAATGGTATATCCATATATACCTGCCTCAATGGCAGCTGGATAATCTGGCTCTATAGAAAACAGGGCACTTGTAAAGCGACGTTTTTTTCTCTCATCTAAATGATGCAGGGCAAAGACAGGCCATTCTGGATAAAGCCGGGTGGAGACAATCATGCGCTCAAAGCCATGATTATTGATGACCTTTATCTGCTCTATTGTTATCTCACCATCTCTAATCATCTCTTCTACAATTCCTGTCCTTACAAAGGCTACGTCTACCTCGCCTCTCAATAAGGCTCGAATAGCCTCCTGATGGATTTTTGTCTCTATCACCCTATACTGGCCTGGCTCTACCCCTGCCATGGCTAACTCATATACCTGTGCCCGGTAGCCTCCCATATGTTTGGTGCTTGGTGTGGCAACGGTCTTATTTTTGATATCCTTTAAGGTATTGATATCATTACGATCAGGACGGGTGAGGATGACTCCACCAAGATAAAAGACAGGCATCCCTAAGGGATCACGGGATACTAAGGTTGCCAGTACCCCAGTAAGCGGATATTTGTGACGCACAACGAGATAGTGGGTTGGATTTGTGGTTACAAAGTCAAGCCTGCTGTTGTCTATCCACTCTTCAAGTTCATTTAATGACAACACATGAAGACTGACCGAGTATTCAGGCAAAACGTTGTTTAGATATCTCACGATGGGTGCATACTGGGCGATAGTCTTCTCAACACCCTTATAGGCAAAGACACCAAATCTGATCTCCTCCTTTACTTCTGCGACTGCTACCAAAGGATGTTGATAAACAAGAAAGGCTAACAGGAAGGGTAAGGCAATAGGAACCTTACTTAAAAGTCTAAGAATTCCTTTAAGTCCTGTCATGATAGCCCTATTTTAATAAATCAAAGAGGCTATTTTTCTTGCACTCAGCCTGAGCTGACCGGCAACTACATATAGTGACCTTATTATCATTAAATAATTACACCTTTCTTGAGTTTGCCTGCACAACACACATTTTTCATGATTTTTATGCAAGTTTTTTGATTCTACCACATTAAGATGGTTGCAATCTATCATGTTTGCAGGGGATTATCAGAAAAGAACAGAGATTAAGAGACAAGTTTTGGTATGTAAGTGACAAAGTCAGGAAAAGTCTTTCACCTGAAAAATCAAGATCATCAGATCGAAAACATGTAAAAGATCAAAAGGCAAAATATTAACATAAAAGTCAGTAAGATCCCTGCCCCTAAGGATCTCTTTGGTAGATCTGTCCCGTAGTGACGCCCAGTGTTCCTATAAAATGTAAGGTATTTTATCTCCTTTTCTAACTCGTTTATACGGTTTTCGTGCAGATTTGAGGTGGCTAATGCTTTATAGATCCCAAAGGTGGCACCTTTTACTATAATCTCAGGTAGGAGCAACGGGTCGCTGGCAAATTTTACAGCACCTTGCACAATCTTGCTTGAAGTCCTTGCCATTGCATTTCTTAAACTTGTAAGTGGTCCTTCGCAGAATCTCATAAATAGGACGCTGAGCTTTCTATATGTCCAGTCAACATCAAGGTTGATAGCCCTCTGCTCTGCAGGATAAATCCCTGACATTATCAAGAGTGTAAAGGCAAGGGCAGAAAAGGCAAAAAGTTGAAGCTGATCAATTACATGCGCTCCTGTGTAAGGCTCATAATCAACTGGGTAAGGCAGTATAGAGTAAAGAAGGCTGGGAAATACCCCAATAAAAATGCATAAAAAAGCTGCAATACCCATTGCTATCAACATGTGCCTGGGGGCCTCAGTAGTCCTTATCCCTGAGTCATGACCGAAAAAGGCAAAAAAGGTTATTTTTATCCCAGAGAGAAGAAAGACGCCAACAGAACCAAATATGAGGGTAAACCATATAAGCATCATACCGCCCTCTCCAGCCGCACTTACTATCATTGCCTTGCTGATAAATCCGCTTGTTAATGGTGCACCTATTGATGCAACCCCAATTAAACAAAAAAAGGCGGTCAGAGGCATTGATTTGTATAGTCCGCCTAAATCTGTAGCATTAATCTTTCCTGTCTGGTATAGCACTGCACCCATAGACATAAAGAGCAGAGCCTTATATAAGATGTGGCCAAAGGCTTGTGCCACTGTCCCATTCAAAGAGAGTTGTGTCCCTATGCCTATACCTACTACCATAAAACCCACCTGGTTAATAAGGCTATA
>JBDNDH010000171.1:0-4297 GCA_046719235.1 Thermodesulfovibrionales bacterium | reverse complement strand
CAACAAAGTTCCTCTCCTACGATTGTCAAGGGCAAAAAAAGGGGGTTAGGATACAGTCCCTTATGTCAGTTGACTTAAGCACAAGGGGAGAGATCAGGGAAGGGGAATTAACAGTTGAGTTTACCCCTCCGGTCTATGAGACGGTAAGTGTTGTCTTGTCTGATGGAGATACATCCCACACGATCAGGCTAAATGGGATAAGCGGGAAGGTAAGGGTTGATGGCTAACAAGACATTCAATCGGCTTTTTGAAAGGGGTTTTACACTAATTGAGGTAATGGTTGCATTGGCGATAGTGTCTGGATTGGTAGTTGTATTAATCACATCTGCCAATTATCATATCGATGTGTTACACCGTCAGGAGACAAGGTTGATACTTACAAGCCTTGCAAAGGATAGGCTGGATGTCTTGAAGGTTACTAAACAATCAGAAAAGGGCGAGTTTCAGGAACCATTTAGCTGGGCATCGTATCATATGGAGATGAGGGATTCCCTGTATCCTGGTGTTAAGGAACTTGTAGTAAGGGTAAAGGGGCGTGGAGAAGAGGTAGTGATAAGCGAATTGGTCTCTGGGTAGATGATGAGGTCAAAGGATAACAAAGGGCTCACATTGCTTGAGGTATTGATAGCAATCGCTATCTCATCGGTCATAATGCTCACCCTGTATGTGACCATATCAAATACGGTAAAGGTCATTAGTAGTAATGATGAAAGGCTTAATGGTTTTAGGGAGATAAGCATTATTGCAGACTCCATAAGACGGGAGGTTGAAACGGCAGTGTTTGACAGTCAGGATGAATCCACAGCCTTTTTTTTAGTCCAAAGAGATTACTATGGACGACCCTTAGGTGAGATCACCTTTGTGGGCTTGCCTTCTACATCAAAGGGGTTGTACGTCATCCATTACAAGGCTCAGGAGTCTGAAAACAAGGTAAGGCTTCTAAAAAAGGTTTATCGAATTGGCTCACCACCTGATAAGGCAAGATGGGAGGTAGTGATGGATGAGGTGTATTCCTTTTCTGTGTTGGCTTATGATGGTAAAGAAACACTGAAGATATGGGATAGTAGCATAAAGAAAACCCCTCCGAGAGAGGTAAGGATAGAGTTGCAGATAAAACCAAGCGAGGGTGATGGGATAATCTCTGTTTCAGAAAGGGCTACCCTGAGGTTAAATACCACACTTTAGGCATGATGGGACAGTTTCATAGATTTCTCCGAGACTCAAGGGGTTCGGTCTTGATTGCGGTGTTGATGATGGTTGCAATCGTGGTCACCTTACTCACCGAGTTTACCTATGGCGTGTATGTAAGCAGTCACTCTATAACATACATCAATGAATCTCAGAGGCTCACACCCATCGCCCGTTCAGGATTGGTATTGTCCACAAGGTTGTTGACAGAGGTCGGTGATCTGTATAATCTGTCTCCGGCAGGATACATTACCATGCCTGTTGAAAAGGTGACAGACCAATTTGATGGTTCCCTTGTTGTGACTGCCTATGATGAAAATGGACGGTTTAACCTCAACTCCCTTGTGTATCAGAATGGTCAGTATAATCCAGCCAACTATGAGGGATTTAAAAGACTGCTTGTATACTTAGGATTACAGCAAAGGATCGCTGACTGTATCGTTGACTATTTAGATAGAGACAGAGAGGAGAGATACGATAATGCCGAAGAGGGATCAAAAAACCAATACCTTGATACGATTGATGAGATATACCAGATTGCATGCCTCAAGGGTTCAGACATTGATACAATGATCAACTATGTGACCGTATATGGCTATGATAGGAGGGATTCTTCGGTGATAAATATCAATTCTGCCCCTATCCCTGTTATAATGACGATTGATGAGAGGATTACGAGGGATCTTGCAGAGAGGATAGTCAACTATAGGAACCTGGAGCCATTTAAAAATTCAACAGACATCCTCAAGGTATCAGGTTTTGAAGGTGCACTGGGTCAATCTATGCTCGGTAAGATTGCGGTCAAGGTAAGGAACATGAGGATAGTATCCTCTGCAGAGCAAAACGGTATCAGGAGAATCATTGAAACGGTGGTTGAGCTAAGAGGCAGATCGCACGCAGTAAGGTATTGGAGGGAGATATAGTTGTCAACGGTGGCTTTTATAGATGTTAAAAGAAGAGGCGATGGGGCAGACATCCCAAACTATGATTATCGTGTATTTACCTTTTTGAAGAGAGGAAGGGAGATTGCCTTTTTAAAGGAAACTACGCTGGATGATAGGGAGATCAGGGCATTTGACACATATCTCTTAAACCTGCCATCGGAGATATTGGATTTTAGACTGCTTCAACTCCCCAACATTGAAACCCAGAAATTGAGGCAGATAGTCCCCTTTGAGTTAGAAGGCAAGATTCTGGTCAATAGAGAAAACCTCATATTTGATGTTATCAAGACCCAAGAAGAAAAGGATTCTCTTGTTGTGTATATGGATAAAAATGAACTATACAGGATACTCCAGCCCTTAAGACAGATTGGGATCATCCCGCAGACGATCACATCCACAGACATCAAACGGATGTTAGACGAGGGGTTTGCCAATTTTGACCTCAAAAGGCATCAGATAACAGATAATGAAAAGATTGACCTGTTGTCTAAGGAGATTGCCACCCCAACGATACAACTAAAAGACAAGGGCATCAGGGGAGATGAGATAAGGTTGGCTATTATTAAACCACTTTTTAAGATGGGTTTAGTGATACTGTTTTTTGCTGTTTGTTGGTTTCTATTCAGGATATATTCAAATATAACAGTTGCATCAGAGATTAGAACCACTATAAGCAGTCATTACAGGGGGCTGTTTCCAGAAGAGAAGAAGATAACCGATGAGGTCTATCAGTTGAGGTCAAAGATAAGGGTGTTGGAAGAGAAATCGGATACCTTAGGTGGAATCGATCCACTGGGGATATTAAAAAACCTCTCCGAAGCCAAGATAGAGGGCATCAAGATCCATGAGATCAGCATTGAAAAGGGGATCGTAAGATTAAAGGGCGAGGCACCAAAGATGGATGATATAGAGAGGTTTAAGGGCAGTATGAAATGGGCAGGTAGTGTGGTTGTATCCGACATAACCCAATCCGATGGCGGTAAGTATCAGTTTAAGGCAACCATAAAGACATGACGATGAATTTAATCATAAAAGACTGGCTTAGGAAGATCACAGATACAACAAACCAACTTAAAAGACAAGAGGTGATCTTGGTGTCTGTCCTAATATCGATGCTAATTTTGTCTCTTATACTCTTTGTATTCGGTCTCTCTACAGATAAAGACTTGGAAACACAAAAGAAGAGATTAAAAGACTACCAAGCCCTGTCCAAACGATACGAAGACCTGAAGGTATCAGTTGACAGGATTGAAAAGAGAGCAACACTATCAAAGGGAGAAGGACCACTGAAGACAACGCAAAGGCTCTTTGAGGAGTTAGGCATAAATAAAAAGTTAAAGTCTGCAAAGGTCACAAGCACGAGGGAACTAAAGACCGAACACATTGAAGAGACCGTTGACATCGTGGCAGAGAATATGAGTCTGAATGAGGTTGTAAATCTTTTATACAGGGTAGAGAGGATACCGATGATAGTATCGGTAAGATCATTTAACATAAAGAGGTCATTTGAAAATCCAGACAGTCTTCACCTTCAGATGACTGTTGCCTACTATTCAAGGAAATGAAGACATTTATAAAGGTAATCATCTCACTTTTCAGCCTCCTAATAGTCTTTTTGTTTGCCCTATGGCATATCGTGATTACAGATGAGATCATTGAGAGTTCACTATCTAAGTTTAGAGAAAAGGCAAGATACGAGATAACGACCACAGGGATCAAAAAGGGACTGTTCTACAGTCTAAAAATAGGGCGTATTGAAATAAAGGACAAAAAGGGCACAGACCCAAAGCCACTAATAAGCCTTGAAAACATACAACTTTATCCCTGTTTTTCGTCAATCCTGAGACTAAAACCAATCGTAAGATTCAGTGCCTCAGGGGTATTGGATGGCTCTCTCACACTAACGGATATCATGGATGATACGGTGGTTTACATCAAAAATTTTCGTTTAGCTGACGCGGGTTTTTTAGGTGCCTATGGGATTAAGGGTGATGGACTACTTGATATGAAGATATCCCTGAAAAAGGGGCAGGGCGAGTGGATGTTGGATGTAAAGGAATGTAGGTTCGATAAGTGGAAGATGAACGATATCTATATACCTCTTGATATGTTTGATGTAGTGAGGGGTGTAGGGTCAATAAGGCAAGGTGGGATAGACATAACCT
>JBDNDH010000170.1:0-4299 GCA_046719235.1 Thermodesulfovibrionales bacterium | reverse complement strand
AGCAAGGGCTTTGATGTGGACATCAGGCTCACTCAGTATAAAGGACATGCAGAAGAGATAGCCAAAGAGATAGCACAGTCAGGAGGTTCAAAGGAACATGAACAACTTATAATATCTGCTGGAGGCGACGGCACATACAATGAGGTGGCAAATGGATTAGTGAGTTCAACTATCCCTATGGCTATTCTCCCAATGGGTACAACCTCGGTTCTCGCCATCGAATTAGACATCCCTAAAGACATAGAGGAGGCAGTTCAGTCTATATTAAATGGTGTGGTGATACAGATAAATACAGGTGTGATTAATTTTTTTAAAAACGGACAGGAGTTCAGACGACACTTTCTTCTGATGGCTGGTATTGGATACGATGCAGAGACAGTCAAGGGTGTTGATACAGGATACAAAAAAACTGTTGGGAAACTTGCATATATAATTAGTGGGTTAAAAACCTTCTTAAGAAAAAGTAACCACTCAATCATTGCAACAATAGGCAATGAAGATGGGATACACACAACTGTAAAATGCTCTAATATTATCATTGGCAAGGGGGCTCATTATGGCGGTTACTTCCGTGTTACGCCACATGCATCTCTTATAAATCCTTATTTTTATTGCTTTTTAACACATGGCACGAGCAGATCTGCTCTTTTAAGGTATGTTGTAGGGATCATCACACACAGACACCTGAGACTGCCAGATATTGAATACATGAAAGGTTACCAAATCTCCTTAGATGGTAACGCACCAATACAAATAGATGGAGACTACATAGGCGAACTCCCCGCAAAAATAACATTAGGGGAAAAGACATTGAGATTTGTTGTAAATAGCAATTTTATTGGGCAAAAAATTAATTTGCATTGAAATATCAATTTTTGTTATAAAAAATACATCGCAACCTGCTCTGCTGGTGATTAAGATGGAAATGTTGATCCAGCGAATTAGATCTTTATGGGAGCCAGATTAAGATAAGTGGTGAGCAGGCCTCTTAAGTGAGGAAGCCTAAACTATCTTGGAGGCACCCACCTGTAGAAACAGGGATCTAATTTTCATCTACACGGCAGAGCGGGTGTGTTAAAAATAGATATTAGGTTTGACTTAAGTAAGTTTGAAGGTGTCTTGAATAAACAAGGAGCTATAAGATTGAAGATAGATACTTTTACAGGCAGGTATTGTCCTAAATAGGGCATCAGTCCTTGTTTATCAAATAGATATCAACACCTTAAAGCACTCGGGTCAAATCTTAATGTCTTCAAAATCTACTTAGGGAGAGGACTATGGAAAACATTTTTACTATTATCCTTGCATCTTTACTCATTGGTGGGGTTGCAAGTTATTCTTTTGTTTTACTCTATAAGAGATCTGTAAAAGATAGACTTTCGGCCCTTGAAGAAGAAAAAAAGGCAATACTTGAAGAGGCAAAAAAAGAAGCTGAAAATATTAAAAAAGAGGCACTTATCTCGGCCAAAGACTCTGCATATCAATTAAAGACAGAGGCAGAAAGAGAGATCAGAGAAAGGACAAAAGAGCTCAACCAGATAGATAAAAGATTGAGACAGAAAGAAGAACAGATTGACAGAAGACTCGATCATATAGAAAAGAGAGAAAATGAGATTAACAGAAGGGAAAAAGAGATAACAAATAGAGAGCATCAACTGGCTTCAAAAGAAAATCAGATTAATCAGATTATTACAGAACAGACAAAGATACTTGAGAAACTATCCGGTATAACCTCTGAAGAGGCAAAGAACGAGATACTCAAAAGGATTGAACAAGAGACAAGATTTGATGCTGCAAGATTGATAAAAAAGATAGAAGACGAGACAAGGGAGGACGCTGAGAAAAAGGCAAAAGAGATAATAAGTTTTGCTATTCAGAGATATGCAAATGATTATGTAGCGGATGCAACGATATCTGGTGTAAGCCTTCCCAATGATGAGATGAAAGGCAGGATTATTGGAAGAGAAGGGAGAAATATAAGGGCTTTTGAGGCTGCCACTGGGGTTGATCTCGTTGTTGATGATACCCCTGAACTCGTCACACTATCAGCCCATGACCCAGTAAGGAGAGAGATTGCAAGACTTGCCCTTGAGAGGCTTATTGCCGATGGTAGGATACATCCTGCAAGAATAGAAGAAGTCGTTGAAAAAGCAAGAAAAGAGGTTGAGGCAATTATTCGTGAAGAGGGAGAAAAGGCGATCTTTGAACTTGATATCTCTGGCATACATCCCGAACTCGTCAAAACGGTTGGCAGGTTGAAATATCGTTTTTCATATGGACAAAATGTCCTTGAACATTCAAAAGAGGTAGCATATTTTGCCGGCATGATGGCAGGAGAGTTGGGTGTGGATATCAAGATCGCAAAAAGGGCAGGATTGCTTCATGATATCGGCAAGGCAGTTGATCACGAGCATGAGGGTTCACATCAGGAAATAGGGGCAAATCTTGCAAAGAAATATCATGAAAAGGAAAAGGTGATCAATGCCATACTATCACACCATGGCGATGTAGAGTTTAGTTGTGTAGAATCTGCACTGGTTGCAGCTGCAGATGCACTATCGGCAGGCAGACCTGGTGTCAGACGGGAGAGCATTGCAAATTATCTAAAACGGCTTGAAAAATTAGAGGAACTTGCAATGTCTTTTGATGGTGTAGAAAAATGTTATGCCATTCAAGCAGGTAGAGAATTAAGGCTCATAGTTAAACCAGAAGAAACGGCAGACGAACTGTGCGCATTAATATCAAAAGAATTGGCAAAGAAGATTGAACAAGAGATGACATACCCTGGTCAAATCAAGGTCACCGTAATACGAGAGGCAAGATTTGTTGAATATGCAAGATAGATTACCATCTCAGATATACCAGAGGCAGAGATGAAGGTATTGTTCATAGGAGATGTTGTTGGCAAACCAGGTAGAAACTCCCTGAAATCGCTATTGCCAAACCTTCGAAATCTCTATAAGATAGACCTCGTGATTGCAAACGGTGAAAATGCTGCCGGTGGCTTTGGTATAAATGAAAAGACAGCAAATGAGATTTTTGATACTGGTGTAGATGTTATAACTACTGGTAATCATGTTTGGGATAAGAAAGAGGCAGTTTCATACATATCAAAGGAGAATAGGATTTTAAGACCTTTAAATTATCCACCAGGTGCACTCGGGTATGGCAGCATCGTATTAAACCTAAACAACAGATTAAAGGTGGCGGTAATGTGCCTATCTGGGAGGGTTTTTATGAACATACTTGACTGTCCATTCAGAACTACAGAGGCACATCTGCATGATATCAAAACCCAAGCTAATATCATAATCATAGACTTTCATGCCGAGGCAACATCTGAAAAACATGCCTTTGCATTTTATTTTGATGGCTTAGTCTCAGCCATCATAGGCACACACACCCATGTCCAAACTGCAGATGAAAGGATACTACCAAAAGGAACCGCCTATATCACCGATGTTGGCATGACAGGACCTGAAGATTCTATCATCGGGGTAGAAAAACAACAAGTGATAGAAAAGTTTCTTGATATGATGCCACGAAAGTTCAATGTCCCAAACACAAAAGCGATGCTATGCGCGGTGGTATTAGACATCGACGAAAAGACAGGCAAGGCAAGGTCTATCCAGAGACTAAAGATGCTTAGTTAATAAAGGGAGGTTAATATGAAGGCTACTTTGAAATGGTTAGATGGTTTTCAGTTTGTTGGTGAGTCAACGAGTGGACATGCGATAGTTATCGATGGAAGCAAGGATTCTGGGGCTGCAGGCACTGCGATGACACCTATGGAACTACTGCTTGTTGGTGTGGGAGGTTGCGCCGGGATGGACGTCATCTCCATACTACAAAAAAAGAAACAAGATGTCAGAGGATTAAAGATAAATGTCAATGGCAAAACACCACAGGAATACCCAAAGAGGTATACAGATATAGATATCGAATTTATTGTAAGTGGTAAAAACATAGAAGAAACTGCGGTAAAAAGGGCTATTGAACTATCTATGGAAAAATACTGTTCTGTCAAGGCTACCCTTGAAGGCTCGGCTAAAGTAACAACATCATACAGGATAGAAGAAATATAACCATATCTCCTTATTAGCAGTGACAGCACCAAGCAAAATTAAAAGTCTTAAGACCCGTATAACCTTGTTCTTACTCAACTTTTAATATAATATGCAGGGGCCATATATACTCACTAAAGAAATGGGATTCAATGAAAGGTATCACCAACCCCTTGAGTATTCTGTAAAACAGTCGAGGCATACCCTTTGCCCATTCTGAAGTCGCATCTTGTGT
>JBDNDH010000017.1:0-11280 GCA_046719235.1 Thermodesulfovibrionales bacterium | reverse complement strand
GTCGATTCCCACTTCTGCCTGTAGAAGACGAGGGGAGACTGAATGATCCTAAGTTGAGGGAAAATTTTATACAACGGTTGTTTATCTACAAGAGATGGCAGGACGTGTGTACTCAGGGCTTAACCCCACATCTATTGATAGAATTTCATACATCAATCAAATTCATACTTTTTGCCCATAATCCAGAGTGTTACAAGGATCTGGGTAGATTGATTGCCAAACAATCAGAGAAGGATTTCAATACTGTAGCCAATGAGTACATTCAGAAACTTATGGATGGGGCTAAGAGGCTTGCTACAGCCAAAAAAAATGCAAACGTCCTTCAACACATAATGGGCTACTTCAAAAAATATCTGAACAACGATGAAAAAAAAGAGTTACTCGATCTAATAGAAAATTACCGTAATGGTTATATCCCACTTATTGTTCCGATTACACTCATAAATCACTATACCAAACGGTTTGATATAACATATCTAAAAAAGCAGGTATATCTAAACCCTTACCCATTGGAATTAATGTTACGAAATCATGTCTGATGTCACACCCATCGTCAATCTCATAAAACAGGAGGTTGAGACATTATTAGAAGAAGTATCAAGCACCGATACCAAAGATATCAGTAATGTTTCAGTTCCTCATGCTGCCCTCATATTGAATTATATAAGGGCACCTTTTATCTTTATTGAAGAAAAGGATAAGGATGCTGATGCCCTATATAGGGACTTTCAGTGTCTTTACAGGATTGTAAAGGGACAAAACAGTGTGGTGTTTTTACCCCCACCACTAAATATGGATCTCATAGCCCTCAGAAACGAGAGTCTAAGGGATTTTATGCTCAATCAAGACACATCAATAATCACATCTTTACCTGCCATTACATCTTTTACAGAAATCTTAAATATTGACAATGATGTCTTAAATATAAATATTGGTGATGTCTTAGAACGAGGTAGTCTCAAGGAATGGCTCTTCAGTAAGGGATATAAAGAGGTATCAATGGTTATTGATAAGGGTGAGTTTAGCCATAGAGGTTATATCTTTGATGTCTTTTCTCCTTTGATGGAAGAGCCTTTGAGGATTGAATTTTTTGGAGATGATATTGAAGACATCAAGATATTTGATGTTGAAACCCAAAGGTCGAAAAAACAGGTAAGGTCAGCAAGGATACATTCAACAGTAGAGACCTCATCCAGTCATGATATGCTCTCACAATTACTTTCATATAAGGATTCAATACTATATGCCTCCGCCAATCTAACAGGTGTGGATAGCGGATCTTTTGACAGTGTAGCCATCTTTTTTCATCATAAACCAGTAAGCCTCGTTGGTATTTCAACAAAAGAGACTGGCTTTGCTGGACTTGGGATATTGCCTAATGAGCGAAGGTCCTGGGATGATCTAACCAGATTTTTTAGAGAGGCATCAAAACCTATCATAACCATCCTGCCATCAAGAGGACAGGCAGAAAGACTAAAGGATATCCTGTATGACGCTGGGGTTGTTGTCCCCATTATTGACATAGAGCACATCTGCCAATATGATGGTAATCACTGCATTACAGTAGGGGAATTATCTCAAGGCTTTTGTCTAAATGATGTGATGTTTCTATCTGGCAAAGAGATTTTTGGTGAGAGGCTGTTACCTAAGTCATCAAGGAGACAAAGGCTATCAAGGATATTAATCAATCTTGAGGATCTGAGACAGGGTGATCTTGTAGTCCACAAAGAGCATGGAATAGGTCGTTTTGAGGGCATAGACACCATATCTATAGACAACAACCGTTGTGACCTCATAAACATTCAATACGCAAATGGCAGATTGCAGATGCCTGTTCAAGACATACATCTTATCAATAAATACAGTGCAGGAGATAGTAGTATACCAGTATTAGACAGTCTCGGTTCACAGAGGTGGCAGAGGGCGAAGATTAAGGCAAGGATAAGTGCAGAGGAGTTAGCCCAAAGATTGGTCAATCTATACGCAGAACGTTCAGTAAATGAAGGATTTGCCTTTTCAGAAGATACATATATACATAGGGAGTTTGACGAATTTTTTGTATATCAGGAGACCCATGACCAACTCAAGGCTATTGAGGACATAAAGATAGCCATGCAGTCTCCAAAACCAATGGACATGCTGCTTTGTGGGGATGTGGGATACGGTAAGACTGAGGTAGTGATGAGGGCTATCTTTAGGGCTGTATATGACAAAAAACAGGTGGCTGTTTTGGTGCCTACTACAATACTTGCAGAGCAACACTTTAAGACATTTAAGGCAAGATTTCAAGGTTTTTCTGTAAATATTGAAGTTATCAACAGGTTTAAGCCCCCATCAGAAAGGGCAAGGATACTAAAGAGGCTTGCCAGACATGAGATAGATGTAATCATCGGCACCCACGGACTTTTAAGAAAGGACATCTCTTTTGCAGATTTAGGCTTGCTTGTAATAGATGAGGAACACAAGTTTGGTGTTCAACAGAAGGAAAGGCTCAAGGAATTGAGAAAGGGGGTAGATGTAATTACACTTACCGCAACGCCTATCCCAAGGACACTACAGATGTCATTGTCAGGCATAAGGGAGATGACAATGATAGAAACACCGCCAGAGGACAGGGTTTCAGTAAAGACATTTGTTGTCACATTTCATAAGACGATAATTAAGGAGGCTATTCAGCGAGAATTATCACGTAATGGGCAGGTATATTATGTGTATAATCGTATAAACATGCTTGATGAGAAAGCTCTAATAATCAAGGAGTTATTCCCAACCGCAAAGGTAGAGATTGCCCATGGTGAGATGAAAGAGGAATCGCTTGAGAGGATCATGTTTGATTTTATGGATGGCAAGATAGACATCCTTGTCTGCACAGCCATTATTGGTTCGGGTCTTGATATCCCTTCAGTAAATACAATTATCATAGACAGGGCAGATATGTTTGGACTGGCTGACCTTTATCAACTAAGGGGAAGGGTAGGTCGTAGTAATCTTCAGGCATATGCATATATGTTGATACCAGAGTCTGAGAGGCTCAACGAGGATGCTATTAAAAGATTACAGGCTATACAGGAAATGACATATTTAGGTGCTGGTTTTAAGATTGCATTAAAGGACCTTGAGATTCGTGGCGCTGGAAATATACTCGGTCGTGAACAATCAGGACATATACACCGTGTAGGTTTTGATATGTATATGGAATTACTTGACGAGGCTGTCGCAAATATAAAGGGTGAAACTGCTATCAAGAGATTTGATATAGATATCAACCTTAAGATTACAGCCCTTATCCCTGATACATATATACAAGATGTCACAATCCGTTTGAGCATTTACAGGAGACTTGCTGAATGTAAGACAATAGAAGAAATTGCTGAACTAACCAATGAGATTATAGACCGCTTTGGTGAGATGCCAGAGGAGACCAGAAATCTGATAAAGATATTAAGACTAAAGCATCTTTGCAGGATGTTATACATATACAAGATTGTGGAAGGAAAGGAAGATTATTCTTTTTATGTTGTTTCAATGTCTGAACAAGATGATGATATGCTAAAATCTTATCATATGAGGCTGATTGATATGCTTAACAAGATAAGAAAACAGACAAAGGCTATAATTTTTTTCCATGATGGCTTTAGATTACAAAAGAAGGCTGCTGGGCTTGACATCCTTGAGGATTTTCTTACATCTATTTACAAGGAGGCTTTTAGGAGGGAAAATGAATAACAAAATATCTGTTTCGGTAGTTCTAATAATCCTATTGCTCTTTATCTCATGTGCTGCTCAGCCTAAAAAACCTGCTGAAGATGTCCAAAAAGAGGCTGAATATTATTACAAAATGGGAATATCCAGTCTTAATGAAGGCAATCTCAAGATGGCTTATGTTCAGTTGCACAAGGCATATGAACTTGATCAAGGCAATCTGGACATCTTAAACAGTCTTGGCATTGTTTTTATGAAATTAGGTGAGGATAACAAGGCAATGGAGTTTTTTAAAAGGGTTATCTCTATAGACAATAAATACTCTGAAGCTTATAACAACGTAGGGGTAATACACCTTCAAAATGGTAGATATAAAGATGCAATAGAGGCCTTTAATAATACCCTTTTAAACCCTCTCTATAAATTTCCTGAGAGGGGATACTACAACCTCGGAAACGCCTATTATAGGATAGGTCAATATGACAAAGCACTTAAGGCATTTCAGACATCTATACGATTGTCTCCAAACTTTTCATTACCCTATTATGGTTCATCCCTTGTATATAATAAAAAGGGCAATTACGGATTTGCATCATCAATGCTCACACAGGCGGTTGCCTTAGACGAAAGATATAAAGGAAACATTGAAAGATTTAGACAAGACCTGAAGGCACGAATCTCATCACGCACAGCAGATGAAGATGTATATGACTATTTAGAAATTCTAAACTATTAGAAGTAAAGTATAATCTATTGGAGAAGGTGTGGCAAGAGGCGGCGAGCGGATTCGAACCGCTGAATAAAGGTTTTGCAGACCTCTCCCTTACCTCTTGGGTACGCCGCCAAATGTTGTATGTATTTAATCACAGAATGGGTAGTATTTTCAAGGAATTTTGGCATTATATAGGAAAAGGCAAGTGAGGGCAGGTGAGAAACCTGCCCATCTCTATTACTATAGATGCCTCTGGGTTTGCTCGGTGACCTCGTAGAAGAAATGTTTGTATGGCTGTATCTCACGCCCAAAACAAACTCCTAAAGACTCATAGATTGCCACTTCGCTTAAGTCTACCTCTCTGCGTTTGATTGCCTCAGATGTAGGCATATATGATATCTTGGCACCATTTACACTAACTACTGTATTGCCTGATTTTCCCTCCAACAACATCAATACCGCTGCTGCACCTGCACTATAACCAAAATTGACATCAAAGGCAGATGAAGAGCCACAACGGACAAGGTGACCTGGTGTTACTTCTCTAACCTCTGGCACCTCATATACACCAGGTGCAAACATACCTGTTCTCTTCATGAAGTCAGTCACTTCTGGGTCGTTTTTTAGTCTCTTTTCAAGTTGCTGACGAACATATTTACCAGCCCCAGCCAGTTTTTTGTGTCCAAAGGCATCTACACCAGCAGACTCATCATAAAGCAATTCACCCGATGCGGTCTTAAGTCCTTCAGCAACTACAATGATATATGTGCCAGCCTTCACATCACTTCTTTCAATCCTATTGAAGTAGGTTACCTTCATATGTTTATAGACAACATCAAAATCAACAGGTATCTCTGGGATAAGTATGCAGTCTGCCTCAGCTCCAACTCCACCCCTAAAGGCGGTATGTCCAACATACCTTCCAAAGACCTCTATAACAAGTATCCTGTTGTGACTCAACCCCGTAGTCTTTAGGTCTCTTGTAAACTGGGCAATCCTGTTTATCGCAGAGTCTGCACCAACGCTATAGGGTTGTAAATCCAAATCCATAGTTTTTGGCACATGAACACACTGTATCCCCTGTGATGAGAGGTCAACTACTACACTTCCTGTATCGTCTCCACCACTTATGACCAGCGCATCTATTCCAAATTTCTTCAATCCCTCTTTGATTCTTTCGTATCTGTTGGGATCCTTAATCTTGCTAATCTTGACCCTTGAGTGTCCTGCCTCAGAGCCTGCTAAAGATGCCTCTATCTTGCTGACCCTCTCTGCATTCAGGATAGTCACCGATGACAAATCAACGAGATTATACAGACCAGCATAACCATTAGGTATCACCACAGACTCAATACCAAGTGAATACGCAAAGCGTGCCACACCTTTAATGACTGCATTTAATCCACCACAATCACCACCGCTTGTAATGACGCCTATTTTTTTAATATCAGCCATAAAAAGTTCCTCCTTTTTTTGTGTAAATAAACTGATTTAAATCAGTCTGTAGTTATGTTATTATATCAGAAAATCAGGCTCAAAATATCTTTTTATTTATCGGAGGTAACGATGTATTTTAAGACCTTTTTGGCATTTTTCATGTTGTTGCTTTTAATAATTATTGGCTGTGAGCAGAAAAAGGCAGAGGTTGTAATACAGGGGAGGGTCTTAGAATATGACCCCCAGACAATGATTGTCACTATAATAAAAGATAAGAATGCTGATGCCATAAGGCCTGATTACAATACCCTACCACCAGAGCAGTTTATATTACCTAAGGATGTTATCCAGAAGGGGTTTGAACCTACAGATGGCTACAGGATGAAACTTGACGCAGATAAAAATAATATAACTCTTTATAACCCAGAGACAAAGGCTTTTGAGCATATAGATATCGTAGTTATTGATAAGAAAACTAATATCCAAAGGGACGATAATCTTGTCTATGATATTAAAAAACAAGAATTTAGGATGTTTCCAATAATAAATAAGGATCAAAACACTGTAACCTTATACTCAGTTCGTCAGAAGATTTACATTACCTTCAAAGTAGATAAAAAGCATATAGATCTGCCAGCAAAGGCATGGCGTGCAGGGGATGATATAAAGATTTCTTACAAAGATGACAAAAAGGTAACCAAATTTACTAATATTACAAAGAGTGACTTGTTACATTTTAAGAGTCAAAATTAATATTTTTTTCATTGGTGATAAGATGTCAGACCTGATTATTAAGTTATTAAGAAGGTCTCAAGATTAATGACAGGAGTGATTATTATGGGTATGCAACTATTTTTTAACAACAAGTTGTGATACACCTTAGCACAAAATGTAGTCTCATGGTCTATTGAAAATCAACTAAAAAGGAGGGAAAAGGTATGGACAAGATCTTGAGGATTAACATGTCTGGTGATGGTGGTCCTAGCTACAAAGAAGAACCTTTAGGTAGTTATGCAGGATTAGGTGGGAGGGGACTCACATCCGCCATAGTATCTAATGAGGTGCCACCTCAATGTCATCCCTTAGGTGCAGAAAACAAGTTAGTCATTGCCCCTGGTCTTTTAAGTGGTACTGCTGGTGCCATGTCTGGAAGGATATCTGTAGGTTGTAAGAGCCCTCTTACAGGGACAATCAAAGAAGCAAACGCAGGTGGTCAACCATCCCAAGTTTTGGCAAGGCTCGGATACGCTGCAATCGTGCTTGAGGGGAAACCCAAGTCGGATGACCTCTATAAGATAGTCATTAGCACTAATGGAGTAAAGATTGAAAAAGACAACTCTCTCAAGATGCTCCCAAACTACGATTTAGTAGAAAAGATGAAGACTCAGTATGGGGATAAGATTGCCTGCATATCAATAGGTCCTGCTGGAGAGATGAGACTTGCTGCTGCATCTGTTGCATGTACAGACACTGAATTGAGACCCACAAGGCATGCTGGTAGGGGTGGTGTAGGTGCAGTAATGGGTTCAAAGCAGGTAAAGGTAATAGTCCTTGATGATACAGGCACTAAGGTTAGACTACCAAAGGACCCCGAGAAGTTTAAGGACGCCAATAAAAGATTCGTAGAGGGTTTACAAAGGCATCCTGTTACAGGGCAAGGATTACCAGCCTATGGCACAAATATACTTACTAACATAATAAATGAGGCAGGTGCCTATCCAACATATAATTTTAAGGAGGGCAAGTTTGCCGGTGCATCAAAGATAAGCGGTGAGACACAGGCAGAGTTAGAGGTAAAAAGGGGTGGTTTAGCGACACATGGTTGTCATCGTGGTTGCGTGATAAGATGTTCTGGAATATACCATGACAAGGATGGAAAATATCTCACCAAACAACCTGAATACGAGACAGTGTGGGCACATGGTGGAAACTGTGGTATTGATGACCTTGACACCATTGCTATGATTGACTATCTTGATGACAACTATGGATTAGATACTATTGAGATGGGTGCCACCATAGCAGTAGCAATGGAGGCAGGGCTTGCAAAGTTTGGCGATGGAAATGCAGCCATTGAGTTAATCAAAGAGGTGGGCAAGGGGAGTTACTTAGGCAAGATACTTGGAAGTGGTGCTGCTGTTACAGCAAAGGTATTCGGCGTAGAAAGGGCACCAGTAGTAAAGGGTCAGGCTATGCCTGCGTATGACCCAAGGGCTGTTCAGGGTATCGGTGTGACATATGCCACAAGCACTATGGGCGCTGATCATACTGCAGGTTACGCAATAGCTACCAACATACTGAAGGTGGGGGGTTTTGTTGACCCATTATCACCTGAGGGACAGATAGAGTTATCAAGGAATCTACAGATAGCAACTGCTGCTATAGACTCCACAGGCATGTGCCTCTTTATCGCCTTTGCCTTATTAGATCAACCAGATACATTTCAGGCCCTGCTTGACATGTTGAATGCCTTTTATGGACTCAATCTCACCGCAGACAGTGTTACAGAATTAGGTAAGAATATCTTAAAGATGGAGAGGGAGTTTAACATGAAGGCCGGTTTTACAAAGGAACATGATAGGTTACCCAGATACTTCTATACAGAGCCTTTTGCCCCTCACAATGTGGTCTTTAAGGTAAAGGATGAAGATTTAGACAAGGTATTTAACTGGTAAAGAGGATATTTAGTTTGGAAATAGATACAGTCTTATGGCAGGAGGGCGTCACATTTAAGGTCAAGGTTGAATGCTCGCTTAGAGACCTTTTGACCAAACAGTTAGACATACCTGATGATTATATAGAAAACAGGATTGCCATCATTTTTCTTGATGGCAGTCCTGTAGATGATATAGATAGGGCAATAGTGAAGGAGGGTTCATGTATTGCCCTGTCTGCACAGATGCCAGGCTTGGTGGGTGCTGCAATGATTAGAAAAGGGATCATTGCCCCATTTAGAACTGCTATTACACACCCTGTAGATCATGACAGAACAGCCTCAGATAATAGATTTGGGTTGGTAAAGATAAAGCTCTTCAACGCCCTCATAAATGAATTAGGTGGTATTTTACAGAGCAAGGTCAATGTGGGTTAGTGTAAAACTCTTTGCAACATTACAGATTAACAGATTTCAAGACAAGACCTTTGAAGTGCCAGATGGAACCTCCGTGCGAGAGATTGTCTCTATGATAGGCATTGATGAAAAGGATGCCTCTATAATATTCATAAACGGCAGGCATCAGTCACCTGAGACCATTCTGCAGGATGGTGATATACTGTCTATATTTCCATCTATAGGTGGCGGATAGAGGTTTTGGTGTAAAGACCCTCTTAAACCACGTCTATGCTAAATCGTAAA
Organism: Thermodesulfovibrionales bacterium; assembly: GCA_046719235.1. GTDB lineage: Bacteria > Nitrospirota > Thermodesulfovibrionia > Thermodesulfovibrionales > Dissulfurispiraceae > DUZI01. The sequence continues at coordinate 2,074 of JBDNDH010000017.1, read as the reverse complement.
AGGCAATCGAGGCTGAAAAAAACTTGTTTTCGCTACCCCAATAGTAATACCCGCTCAAGAGCCTTGAAAGTATAAGACTTAAACCGTAATCAAAGGCTTCTACATTAATGGATTTGTTGGTCAATCTGGATGTGTAGTTGAATAGGTGTCTGTTATAGTGAGATGAAAGCCCTGCAGTTATCTGTATACCTGACGTATTAATATACATCTCAATAGGGACATTCTCATCAGAGATTGCAGATACAAGATCTATAATCTTAAAGAGCAAGGCAAATAGAATAGGGGTCACTTGTGGTTGTGGGATTTCTGTGTTTTTCCCCGTTAATTCAATATGTTGGTTTAGTGAGGCTTTTATCCCATCTATAAAAGACATGAGAGCAGTTTGAAATGGCTCATCTTGAGGTGGCAGATAAGTTATATTTAAACCTTTCATATCTGAAAAGGCAGAATCAATAAATTGCCACATGAATAAGCCTTCAACTGCCTCAACCTTTGCCTTTAGGAGTTTGAAGTTTTCTTCAAAGTTTATCTTCTGGTCCAGTAGGTTATAAAATATCCTGATCCGTTCTGTAATGTCCTTAGATACATAAAGTAGGCATTCTTTGTCATCCATGACTATTTTTTCAGCTGATACTAACACAGTAATGATATCACCATTTTTAGTCCTTAACCTTATCTCTCTGTTTAATAGCTTCCCTGTATGTGAAATCTCTTCAATTATTGCCTCACGATCGTAAGGATTTACCCAAAGATTTAGTTCCTTGGCATTTTTGCCAATTACCTCTTCTTTTGAGTAACCAAAGATTCGCTCAAAGGCACTGTTAACATCTAAAAATATATTGTCTGAGACATCTACTATTGATATAGCATCAGGGCTTGAATGGAATGCCTTTGAAAACTTTTCTTCTGATAGCCTTAGGGTATCATAAGCCCGTTTGATATCTGTTATGTCTTGAATAAGACCGTCATATGTCTTTAATCTACCTTGCTCATCGTACTGGCAAACAGGTGTGTTTCTAACCCAGCGAATAACACCATCTTTTCTGATTATCCTGTGTTCAATGGGTTTAACCTCTTTACCTGATAGTATCTTAGATACATGGTCAAGCACGCTTGCCCTGTCTTCAGGATAGACCATGTTAATCCATAGATAGGAATTTTCATAGAATTCTTTTGGGGTATATCCCGTAATTGCATAGCATGCTGGTCCATGAACAGTCTCAACCGGGTTTCCATCTACTATGTGAACACTAAAGATATAGTCAGATACCGCAGAAGTGATATTGAGGTATCTATCCTCTATTGACCTTGAGAATTGCTCAAGGGCTTGGTATTTACCTTCCAGTTCAGTAATAACCTGTCTTAAATAGGAATTTTCCAAGATTAGTTGTTCTTTTGTCTTTTCTGAATCAAAGGTCATCTTGATATCCCTGTTTTACACAAGTCTATTTATTAAGCCAACCAATTCGCTGTAATTATAAAATATACCATCTGCTGTGTAACCATTATAAAATGGATTATCATTTCTAAACAACAAACATCTCATCCCAGACTGTTTGGCTCCTATGAGATCCCTTTGAGGGTTATCACCAATGTAAATCGCATCTTCGGATCTGACATCCAATTTCTTGAGCATAGATTTAAATAATCTCTTATCAGGTTTTTTGTATCCGTATCTTGATGACAGGACCCTTTTTTTAAAGAATCTTTCTATATTTGTAATCCTAATCTCTGGTTCAGTAAAAACCCATTGTGCATCAGATATAAGACCAAGCATATAACGAGACTGAAGGTATGAAAGTGTCTCTATCACATCAGGAAAGAGCTGAAACTGCCTTATTGTTAATGATCTAAAGAGCAAACAGACATCAGTTATGCACTGTTCATTGTAAATGCCATTACCGTATCTGTGCATTATCTGTGAAAATATATCAAAGACATTGATCTCGGGGTGTTGTTCATCGGTATTTGTAAGGGCCTTATTAATACACTCAAAATACTGATTTTTTAGTTCCTCAGCATCAACCATAATCCCGTGATATGAAAGGTATCTTGACAAAATCCAGTAAGTGCT
>JBDNDH010000169.1:0-4344 GCA_046719235.1 Thermodesulfovibrionales bacterium | reverse complement strand
GTATTAGTTTTGAGGAGATTGGGGCAAGCATCGCCAGGGATTGGAATTTTCCAAGAAGGATTGTTAATAGCATGATGAAAATGTTGCCCTCAGAGTTATCAAAAAATCAAAATTACGAAGATAAATTGAGGGCTATCTCCACCTTCAGCCACGATATCTCAAATGCAATATCAACATATCCTTCAATCTCAGACAGAGAAAACGCAATAAATAAGATTATTGATGTATATGATGTCCATTTCAAATCATACAGAAATATTATAAACGATGTGATAAAGTCTTCTGCAGATGATTTTTTACAGTTTTGCAATATCTTTGATATAGACCTCCAAAGGTCACAGTTTTCTATGAATGTCCTACAGGCAAGGGATAAACAAGATGATAGAAAGACTAAGGTATCTGATGAGAGTGTTTCCTCTGGTGGTGGGATAGGGACTATTGATGAGATAATGGAGATTGACTCTTTTGAAAAGCCTGAAGATATCTTTACAAAAGGCATACAGGATATAAATAAATCCTTACTTAGTGGTTTTTCTCTAAACGATGTGATTAGGGTCGTTCTTGAGACGATGTATAGGGGATTGCAGTTGTCCCAGGACGCAAAGGTGCTATTTATTATCAAAGACACCAAGAGGCCTGTTATGGTAGTGAGGTATGGGTTTGGTGCTGATATAAACGAGACAAAAGAATGGTTTGTGATAAGCATAGATTCTTCAGATGATATCTTTTCAAGGGCTATTAAAAACCAAAAAGACCTCATAATAAAAAATATAGCGTTACAGGAAATAGCAAACATACTTCCCGACTGGTATAAGAAAAGGATAAAGGGTGAGTTGTTTGTCATACTTTTACCGATTGTCATCAGTGGTGTGACTATCGGGTTGTATTATATTGAAGGTAAAAGGCACGACATGAGTAATCTGTCAAACATGCATTTAAACAATCTCAAGATACTGCGTGATCAAACTGTAATGGCTATAAAACATAAGCGAGGGTTCTGAGACATTAGATGTCCTGCTCACTAATTCAATGCCCTTGTTTAAGTCTTTTGATGCAAGAATACTACTCCCGATATGTGGCATTCCAAAACCTATAGGTTAGAGGGATAGGTGTCAGAAAGGCAATGGCGACTCATAGATAGTAGTGACTGTGATGGTTACTATAATATGGCTTTGGATGAGGCAATTAGCGAAAGTGTTATCGCTGGGCTGGCACCAACTACTCTCAGATTCTATGGATGGAAGACAAAGACCGTTTCATTAGGGGCATTCCAAAGGGTTGAGGATATAGACATAGTCTTTTGTAATGAGCATCATATACCAATAGTTAGAAGACCAACCGGCGGTAGGGCAATACTGCATTTCAGAGAATTGACCTATAGTATCAGTTCAGCCAATTTAGATATATTTTCTAAAGATATCAAAGGCTCTTACATCTTGATATCAAGGATATTTATTGATGCCCTAAATCACCTGGGGGTAGAGACTGAGTTTTCTGATAGGAGACTAAAGGGTAGAGATCTAATAAAAAGCCCTTTGTGTTTTAACGCTGTTTCAGTAGGTGAGATAACATTTCAGGGTAAAAAACTAATAGGCTCAGCACAGAAAAGGTGGACGAATGGTTTTTTACAACAAGGATCTATCCCTCTTGTCAATGATTATAAGACGATTGATAAGGTATTTAGCGGTGTGGATGCTTACGCATTTACAGATATTCAATCTATCAACCCTTCTATTACGATAGATAATCTAAAGGATTGTATTACTGAGTCGTTTGAGAGGTGTTTTCAGGTGTCTCTTTGTTTGTGTCAACCTCTTGAGGCGGAGCATCAGAGGGCTCTTCAACTGGTAGAGGTGAAGTATCAGACACATGAGTGGACTCATCAGAGGGTGGGAAATTATGAGAGAAAAAGAGGTGAAACATAGATGCTATCATCACCAGACTCATATAACTTTGTGCGGTATAATTTAGTATCTGTAAAGGCAAGGCAAGGATTGCACCTATCACAGGTATCAATGTAAATGGTGAGGTTACAAAGACCACGATAAAACTCATTACCAGATACCCTAACATCAGTAATACATAAAAACCGACAGATGAAGGTTTGTTGAAGAGATATTTAAAGGTTTCTATGATCGACTTAAAGGCGCCTTTTTTGAAGAAGACAAGATATGCTATACCATAAAATGTAACGCTCAGACTAATGATGATTAAAAAGAGCCCAATAGAAATCAGCAGTAGCATGAAGAATATGCTCAGAAACATAGCTAAGGTCTCCTCCTGACCCCTTGCAGTATCAATTATCTTTCTTGCTAATCCACCACCGATCCCTAATACAAAGGCTACGATTATAAAGAGCGTTCCTGTAAATATCGAAAAACCTAAGACTGGGAAGAAATGATTTTTACCCTCCCTAAAAAACATCCTTATTGAAAAGTGCTCTCCTCCTTCAACAACATGATTTTTAATAACACCCGCGACCCCGCCTATCGTAAAGACCCACAACACAGTTACCGACAGTATGTAGATTATTAGGCTTAAAAACAAGACCAATGCCATCGCAAAGTATTTATTCAACAATTCTGCAGAACCAACAAAGAGGCTCTCCAGGTTTCTCAACCTTAAAATCTCTGTGAAATCAAGCCCAAAGATCACAAATGCTATACCAATAGGTATCCCTACTATCAAGAAAAATGCGGTGAAGGTGAGCAACATTGTGAGTATTTGTACTAATATAAGGTGCCAGTTCTTATTGATGGTGTTTATACCATTTTTAAATGAGGTCATTAATAACATATTTATCTGCCCTTATATCCTACAACACTGATCCCTACTGTATCTGCCTTATCTAAAAAGTTGCTCCTATCAACGATAATGGTCTTTTCTGCCTCAACTGCTAAGACCCTTGCCTTTACCTTTATCATGCTCTCGAGGGTTGTCATACCCACGGTGGGGACATCAAGTCTCATGTCTTGTTGAGGCTTGCTAACCTTTACTACTACTGTGCCTTCTCCACCGAGATTCCCGCCTCTTATAATAGCCTCATCGGTGCCCTCAATAGCCTCTACGGCCATCACTGCAAGCCCTTTAACAACTACCGTTTGGCCTATATCAAGCCTACCTATCTCTTTTGCTATCTTCCAGCCAAACTCTATATCTTTTAGTTCGGCGGCATTTGGAGGGTTTGTAGTCAGTAAGCCTTCAGGTGTGACGATGTTTGGACTAAAGGTTGTAGTATCAATGATCTCTATACCTTCGCCTTTGAGTTCATTAGCGAATGCGTTGAGGATGGCATCATCGGTTCTGTCTTTAATTGAGAAGAGTAATTTAATCGCCCTTAGGTCAGGTGTAATCTTTGATTTATACAATAAAGTTTTTGGCACCTTGCCTGCTATTACAACCTCTTTAATGCCGTTATCTTTCAATATGCCTATAAGTTTTCCGAGTCTGCCTATGTTTACCCAAAAGGTTTTGTGTGCGTTATCTTGTATTGAGGTGTCTGCAAGATTTTCAAGAGCCAATACAAAGACCTCGTATCCCTTGCAGTTTGCATCCTTGGCGATCTGTATTGGTAGGGCACCTGAGCCTGCAATAATTCCGATCTTTTTCATCTTATCATTCTGTTTCAACTGCTATCTTTCTGCAGATACCCCTCTTTGATGATTCAATAAAACTGATGAGATGCCTTATCTCGGGTATGTCTGGCAATTCGTTGCTTACCTTGTTTATGGCATCTTTTAGGAGATGGTGTTCTTGGAATATTATCATATATGCCTTTTTTAGGATGCCTATGGTCTCCTTTGTAAAACCCCTTCTTTTTAATCCAACAAGGTTAAGCCCGTAGAGTTGCCCTCTGTAGCCCGCAGCAATAACATATGGTGGCACATCGAGTGCTATCGAACTCCCGCCACCTACCATAGAATGTGCACCTATACTACAATATTGATGAACCGGCGTAAGACCACCGATAACAACATAGTCCTCAACCGTTACATGTCCACCGAGTGTAGCGGCATTTGCCATTATGATATTGCTACCCAATTTGCAGTCATGCGCAATGTGCACATAAGCCATCAAAAAGTTGTTATCACCTATGGTTGTAAAACCATCACCGCTTACTGAACCCCTGTGTATGGTCATGTTTTCACGAATGATATTGTTTTTACCAATCTTTACACCTGTGGGTTCGGTCTTGTATTTTAGGTCTTGTGGTGGTGTGCCAATTGATGTAAAAGGATATATGATATTGTTTTCACCTATCTCGGTATTGCCATCAATCACAATATGTGATATTAGTCTTGTCCCTTTTGATATCTTGACCTTGCCTTCAGATCGGAACAGCAC
>JBDNDH010000168.1:0-4348 GCA_046719235.1 Thermodesulfovibrionales bacterium | reverse complement strand
GACTCCACCGTTTCCCATGGGTCTGGCTTCTTTTGTTTGTATCCCAATGTGATCTTATTGGTGTCTGGATCGTATTTTAGTATTATAAACTCTCCCTCATCACCGACCTTAAAAAACTCAGAGGCATGATTTACCCTTCTCCATGAGATATCGGATATGTGTAACAAGCCATCAAGCCCACCCAAATCTACAAATACCCCATAATCTGTGATGTTCTTTACAGTCCCCTTTACAAGCTCTCCCTCTTTCAAGGTGCCTTTTAGTGCCTGGATCTTTTTCTCCTTTTCCTCTTCTATAAAAATCCTTCTTGAGACTACCATATGAGTCTGATCAGCAAGCAGTGCACTGTAGTTTTTAAGATTACTAAGTTTAATGATCCTTACATCTATCTCTTGGTTCATATAGATATCGGGGTCTTTAAGAGGCTTGATATCTACATGAGAAAATGGCAGAAAGGCTTTAAGCCCATAAATGTCTAATATATACCCTCCCTTTGTCTTGCCCTTGACAATGCCTTTGATTGTCTCTTTTGTATCAAAAAATTCTACGATCCTCTCCCATACCTTTATAAGCCTTGCCTTTAATCTTGATATAGATACAACCTGCTCCTTTTCATTAATCCTGTCAACAAAGACATCTACAAGGTCCCCCTCTTTTAGACCTTCTATCTCCTCATCAGTAAATTCTGACTTGTTGACTATGCCCTCAGTCTTATAGCCAACATCAATCACATAAGAATCGGCCCTGATTGCAATGATCCTCCCCTGATGAATTGCGCCACCTTCAACCCTATGAATCGTCTCTTCATAGAGCGTTTCAATGTCTCCCATGTTTGTTTTCAGTTGGTTTTCCATAACCTTGCCTTATCCTCCTGTATTCCCTTTATTCCCTTAATTCTTTGTACAAGATCGTCTATTATCCAATCCGGGGTAGAAGCACCAGCTGTAATTCCTATCCTATTTACATCCTTTATCCATACCATATCTATCTCATCCGCTGTTTCAATGTGAAAAGTTGGTATGCCTTGACTTACAGACAGTCTTGCAAGCTGAGCAGTGTTTGCACTGTTTTTACCACCTACTACAAACATGCAGTCAACCTTTTTTGCAAGTAGTTTGGTCTCTTGAAGTCTTAGCTTTGTTGAATTACAGATGGTATTAAACACCTTAAGTTCCCTGACCTTGTCTATAAGTTTGCATACAATCTCTTTTAATAGGGTCTCAGTCTGGGTGGTCTGCACAACTACCCCTAATTTCTTTTTTAGCCTCTTTATCCCTTTAACAGAGTCTGCAACAACACAGTCCTCCCCCGCGTAGCTTACAAGTCCTTCAACCTCAGGATGTTTAGAGTCACCAACAATCAAAACCTGATAACCTTTTTCTTTTAATAAGCTTGCATAGTTCTGAGCCTTTTTCACAAAAGGACAAGTCGCATCTACTATGGAATATCCCTTTTTTCGAATCTCCTCCAAAGTCGTGAGAGGTACGCCATGGGTGCGGATTATCATCGTTGCGGTATCGCCTTTTAGAGACCTAATGGATGGCTCAACAGGCACGACCCCTGCCTGCTTGAGCCTTTCAACTACCTGCGGATTGTGTATAATAGGACCGAATGTGTAAACGTTCTTACCGTTTCTTGAGCACTCAAAGGCAATATCTACTGCCCTCTTCACGCCAAAACAAAAACCTGCCCGTCTTGCCACAATTATCTCGTGATCCCTTGACATAAATTTTTTATAGAATACAGGATTGTTCAAAAAATAGGCAAGAATTAACTTAAACCCACGAATATAGCGATAAATCACAAGGGTTTTAAAAAATCAATAATAGTGGCAGAAAGAATCCTTAATACAATATAAATAAACTATGCGGTCTTGAGATTAGACATTGCCTTATAAAAAATGTGGCAAGATTATAAGCATCCTGAAACAGATTTTCCCATAGCTTTTTTTGGGACAAACCACAAAAAATTGACACAAAAGGATTATCACAACTATAATTAAACCTCATGCAAGAGCTAAGCGAACAAACAGAACAACGGTTAAAAAAACTCCAAGAACTAAAAGATATAAACCTCGACCCATACAAGCAGTCTTACACACCAGAACATAGGGCAAAGGATATTCACGACAGACACTCCAATCATACCAAAGAAGACCTTGAGAGAGACAACCTTCAGGTATCAGTTGCAGGGAGAATAGTAGCCTTGCGGGATTTTGGAAAGGCATCCTTTGCGCATATACAAGACGCAACTGGCAAGATACAGATCTATATCAAAAAAGACATAATAGGTGATAACTTTAACCTCTTAAAGAAGATTGATGTAGGTGACCAGATAGGTGTAAGCGGAAGGTTATTTAGGACAAAAACCAACGAATTAACCATAGAAGTCAAAGACTTAGTCATTCTTAGTAAATGTCTTTATCCGCTTCCAGAAAAGTGGCATGGACTTAAGGACATCGAGATAAGATACAGACAGAGATACCTTGACCTTATCGTCAACCCTGAGGTCAAAGATATATTTGCCAAGAGAAGTGCCATAATCAAGGCTATACGAGATTTCCTTGAGGCGAAGGATTTTATAGAGGTAGAGACCCCGATGATGCACCTAATACCTGGTGGTGCAGCGGCAAGACCTTTTAAAACACATCATAATGCACTTGATATTGACCTATATCTGCGTATAGCCCCCGAGCTATACCTAAAGAGACTTCTTGTGGGTGGATACGAAAAGGTCTTTGAGATAAACAAAAACTTTAGAAACGAGGGTATATCTACCAAACACAACCCTGAATTTACCATGATGGAGTTTTATGTAGCCTATAAGGATTACAAATATCTTATGGATTTTACAGAGGAACTTATCACAACGGTTGTAATGAAGGTAGTTGGTTCCCTACAGGTGCCATATGAGGATACCGTGATAGATTTTACACCTCCTTGGAAGAGGATACCTATGCTTTCTTCACTTCAAGAATCAGGTGTGCCAGATGATGCCTTAACGGACTTACAAAAGGCATCCGAATGGGCAAGTCAAAGAGGCATAGAGATTCCAAAGGATGCATCCTTAGGTAAGATAATAGATGAGATCTTTAAGGAGACCGTAGAGCCCAACCTAATCCAGCCCACCTTTGTGATTGACTATCCTGTGGAACTTTCACCGCTTGCAAAGAAAAAGTCAGACAATCCAGACTTGGTGGAAAGGTTTGAACTTTTTATTGCTGGGCGTGAGATTGCAAATGCCTTTAGTGAGTTAAACGATCCAATTGACCAAAGACAGAGATTTTTAAAACAGGTAGAGGCAAAGGTAAAGGGAGATGAAGAGGCTCACGAGATGGATGAGGATTTCGTCAGGGCATTGGAATATGGTATGCCACCTGCTGCCGGTGAAGGTATAGGGATAGACAGACTTGTAATGATACTGACAAACTGCCGTTCCATCAGAGATGTGATATTATTTCCCCTTCTAAAACCAGAAAAGACGTGAGTATTCCTTTTTATTTCTTTATTGCCCTCCGTTATTTTAAATCAAAAAAGAGAAACAAGGGCTTGTCCTTTAACGCTGTTATCTCTGTAGTAGGAGTGACAGTGGGGGTGATGGCATTACTTGTAGTTCTATCAGTAATGAGTGGCTTCCATGAAGATCTACAAAAAAAGATACTCGGTGCTAATGCCCATGTTATTGTGATGTCATTTAACGGCAAGATCGATGATTACACCCCCCTTATGAGCAGACTCAAAAAACAAAGGCATGTAGTCTCCACAGCACCGTTTGTATTATCACAGGTTATGATATCAACAGGCAAAAGAGGGCATGGCGTATTCATAAGAGGGATTGACATAGATATGGAGATGAACACAACCGATATTTTAAAAAAGATAAAACATGGCAGCATTGAAACCCTCAAAAACAGATCTCCTAATGATATCCCATGGATTGTCTTGGGAAAGGAATTGGCAAATATGCTGGGGGTATTTGTGGGTGATAGGGTGAATATACTCTCACCCTCTGCAGAGGTTGGACCACTTGGGATGCTACCAAAGGCAAAACAGTTTAGGGTCTCTGCGATATTTGAGATGGGCATGTTTGATTATGATACAAACCTTGTTATGATTGACCTTAAAGCCGCACAGGCCTTTTTTGATTTAGGCAGTGGCATTACAGGTATAGAGTTAAGGCTTGATGACATATACACTGCTGATAAGGTCAGAGAGGAGATAAACCGAGACATTGGTTACCCCTTCTATGCAAAAGACTGGATGCAGATGAACAGAAATCTATTTTCAGCACTTAAACTTGAAAAGTTTGCCATGTTTGTGATATTGACCCTGATAATACTGGTGGCGGC
>JBDNDH010000167.1:0-4354 GCA_046719235.1 Thermodesulfovibrionales bacterium | reverse complement strand
GCTCAAGTTCCTTATTGGCTGCCTGAAGTTCTCTTGTCCTTTCTATGACCTTTTCTTCAAGGTGGGTATTTAGAAGTTGTAACTCAAGGTTTCTCTCCTCTAATGCCCTTTCGAGATTCTTCTCAAGTGTTATATCCTTGCCAATACCTACTAAGCCAATGATATTACCATCCTCATCGTATAAGAATGAGAGAGTTAAGCTGATGTCAACACTTGAACCGTCCCTTCTCAAAAAGACTGTTTCATAGTTTGTGACAAATCCTCCCTGAAGTTGCATCCTTTCAGCGATCACAGTCCTCTGTTCGGGATGTAACCATAGACGGTCACAGGGTATCCCTAATGCCTCATCCCGCTTGTATCCTAATATCCTCTCAGCACCCCTATTAAACTCAACGATCTTGCCCTCTGGGTTTGTAGATATAATCATGTCTGCAGAGTTATCAAGTATATTCTTGATGTATTTTCTTGTTTTTGTGAGGTTCTCTATTAAATTAAACTTTTCAAGTGTGTGTGCTGCCTGTATTCCAAGTAATGTGACGAACTCTATCTCAGCGTTGGTCCATTTCCTCGGTTTAAAATCATCCAGGTAGAGTATCCCAATTGCCCTATCTTCAACGAAAAGAGGTACCGCAATGAGGCTTTTTATCCCTTCATCAATCAATGCCTGATTGACCACTATAGGATATTTATGTATGTCTTCAATTATCGTTGGAATCCTCTTTGAAAGTATATGGTTTGTGAGCCCAAAAGGATTTCTCTTCCACTTAATGACATTTTGGAAGGTATCTGAAAATCCTATATGTGCCTTTAGAATAAATACATCTTCTTTATCATCAAAGAGGGCGATACTCCCTGCAGGCACCCTGAGGGTTCTACAGGCTTCTGTTAGTAGGATCTGTAAGGCATCTTCAAGTTTGTCAGAGGCAGTGACTGCAATACCAATACTGTATAGTTCCCTCGTATCCCTGAGAATATCCCTTGTCTCTTTTTCAATCTTCTTGTTTTTTTTGATTAGATGGTAAAACATCTGAGATGCCTTTGTATCTAACACCTCTATCCCCTTTTTCTTCTGAATTGACTTGAGCGTTTCCTTGTTTGAAGAGAGGTTTAGGATAATATCAGGTTTGATTGCTAAGGCAGAATCCACATCCCTAAACACGGGTATGCCTGATAGTTGATCATCTTTATCTAAGGTTTCTTTGCCTGTCCACAATAATCCGACCGTTTTAAAATCCCCCTCAGACTTGAGGTAGTTTAGGCATTCTTTAGCCTCAAAGGAGTCACCAATAACTATGATAGTCTTCTCTTGAACAATGCTGGCCATAATGTCAATTATTATATTATGGAAGTATAATGTATTTTTGCAAGATAGATATTTTTTTAGGCTTGAGATACCATTAGTGGCAGGTGAGGTTCAGATTGCTGTGTTTTTTTGACTTACAAAATTAGGGATTATATGGTAGAATTTAAGTCCTTTTTTTAACAATCATAGATAACATACTGGAGGACTCTAATGAGTGATACTAAGATATTCTTATCAGAGAAAGAGATACCGAGACAATGGTATAACATTATGGCAGATATGCCTAAACTACCTGCACCACCGCTTAATCCACAAGACCACAAGCCTATAGGTCCTGAGGCACTTTCTGCGATATTTCCAATGGCACTTATAGAGCAGGAGGTATCTACACAAAGATGGATTGATATACCCGAAGAGGTATTAGATATATATACCCTATGGAGGCCTTCACCACTTTTTAGGGCAAAGAGGCTTGAAAAGGCACTAAACACCCCAGCAAGAATATATTACAAATATGAGGGGGTTAGCCCTGCAGGTAGTCACAAACCAAATACTGCCGTCCCGCAGGCATACTATAACAAGCAGGCAGGCATAAGAAGGATTGCTACAGAGACAGGTGCAGGGCAGTGGGGATCATCACTTGCTATGGCAGGTAGGATGTTTGGGCTTGAGATAACGGTCTATATGGTGAGGGTGAGTTATGACCAAAAGCCCTATAGAAGGATTGCAATGGAGACATGGGGTGCAAAGGTCCTTCCAAGTCCCTCAAGCAATACCAATTCGGGCAGGAAGATGCTTGCATCGGATCCAAACTGTCAAGGAAGCTTGGGTATTGCCATATCTGAGGCTGTGGAAGACGCAGCAACCCATTCTGATACAAATTATTCCTTAGGTTCTGTTCTCAATCATGTAATCCTGCACCAGACGGTGATCGGACTTGAGGCAAAAAAGCAATTTGCCCTTATTGATGATTATCCGGATGTGGTAATTGGTTGTTGTGGTGGGGGGAGTAATTTTGCTGGTGTTAGCTTCCCATTTATATACGACAAGCTTGCTGGCAGAGAACTTAGGGCAATAGCAGTGGAACCTGCATCCTGTCCTACACTTACGAAGGGTGAGTTTAGATATGATTTTGGTGACACTGTTGGGCTAACCCCACTACTGATGATGTATACACTCGGTCATGACTTTATGCCTCCTGGTATCCATGCAGGTGGGTTAAGATACCATGGAGATTCACCGCTTGTCTCCCAACTGGTTAAGGATGGAATCATTGAGGCAAGGTCCTATCCACAGTTGCCTGTGTTTGAATCCGCATTGCTCTTTAGCAACACTGAAGGTATTATCCCAGCCCCAGAAAGTGCCCATGCAATCAAGGCTGCAATTGACGAGGCTTTAATAGCAAAAGAAGAAGGCAAGCAAAAGTGCATATTGTTTAATCTTAGTGGTCATGGATATCTTGACCTTACTGCCTACTCAGATTATCTTGCAGGTAATCTCGTTGACCACGAATATCCTGATGACCTTATCAAGAAATCCTTAGCAAGACTTCCTGTGATAGGATAAACACTATAAAACATCACAAGAAAAGAGGGGGTTATAAGATCAAACCCTCTCTTAACCTTTAAAACAATCATGTGAATCTCATAAAACCCTTTAGTTGTGTTTACAAATTTTATTGTTACCTCGGTTAGTTCTACATTGACATTGGTTTGGTATAATATAACTACTCTGCAACAATTCAATTTAAAGTCTTCTTGAGGCTATAAGACAATGCTGAGACTAATCTGGAAGAGATTTAGTAAAAACATCTTGGCGGTTATTGGTTTGACGATAATAATTCTGTTTGCATTTATTGCTACCTTTGCACCTATGATTGCACCTTATGAGCCCACAAGGATAGATGTCAACAATGTTCTTGCCCCACCAAGCTTTAAACACTTATTTGGAACCGATGACTTAGGAAGGGATGTCTTATCAAGGATTATATGGGGTAGCAGGGCTTCGTTAAAGGTTGGTTTTATTGCTGTTGGTATCGCTATCATGATTGGGATTATTATTGGCTCTATTTCTGGTTATTACGGAGGAAGGGTTGATTCTATTTTAATGAGATTTGTTGATATGATGCTTGCCTTTCCGACCTTCTTTCTGATCTTGGCAGTTATTGCGATTGTTGAACCGAGCCTTACTACCATTATGATTGTCATAGGTATAACAGGCTGGATGGATGTATCAAGACTGGTGAGGGCAGAGTTTCTTTCACTAAAGGAGAGAGACTTTGTCCTGTCAGCAAAGGCGATTGGAATGAGCGATTGGAGGGTTATCTGGAGACATATCCTGCCAAATGCACTCTCTCCAGTGTTTGTCTCAGCAACCTTTGGGATAGCAGGTGCAATCCTCATTGAATCAGGGCTTTCTTTTTTGGGTTTGGGTGTTCAGCCACCAGAACCGAGCTGGGGCAATATCCTGACTTCTGGTAAGGACAATATCACCGTTGCATGGTGGCTTTCTTTTTTTCCTGGACTGGCAATACTTATAACTGTCCTTAGTTATAATCTTGTCGGCGAAGGACTCAGAGATGCATTGGACCCAAGGATATGGGCATCTGATGATTGATTATTCCTATCCCAGCCCAGATCCAGCAAGGGCAGACTCTAATATAAAGACATTTCTTGACGCAAATCCTACCTATGAAAGAGAGGTCAGATTTTATGGGCATGCTATTTATCAACTCTTCTCATATAGTCAGTTTCTTGCAAATTTTTCAACCCTTTATCCTGAAAGACTTTTTGATGTCTTGGTAAAGATGCACGACCCCATAAACAAGGACGACATTAGAAGTGAGGTTAGGGATTTATTAAAAGACGGAGAAAATATCGAAAAGGCCATTAGGATATACAAAAAGACAAAACTAATGCATATAACATTGAGAGATATCCTTAATCTGCAAGATACACAATCAACACTGAATGAAATTTCCGTGCTTGCCGAGGTCCTTATCTCGGAGGTCTTTGAGTATGTCTTTTTACGGTATAAAGAAAGGTATGGCCT
>JBDNDH010000166.1:0-4369 GCA_046719235.1 Thermodesulfovibrionales bacterium | reverse complement strand
TGCCATATTGCCTCCTTGAGAGTAAATTAAATTTGACTCTAAAATTATACACCTTTTTGGCTGATATTGGTATAGTAAATTGTATAATGTTTGCAAGCCTCTGGGGTATTTATTTAACATATAATTCATATGGATGATCTATCAAAAGAGTATGTCTTGTCGTTTTTTAATCAGACCCTTGCGATGCATGGTAACAGGCCTGAGGCGTTGAGATGGACTGAAAAGGGACAGATAAGACATTATGAGACTATCCTTGCCTTAGTTAGAGACATTTCAGGCTCAAAGATACTGGACTTTGGATGTGGGAAGGGTGATTTCTACGGTTATCTACAATCAAGGTCAATATATGTAGATTACACCGGTATTGATATCAATGAGAATCTGATCTCTCTTGCAAAAGAAAATTATCCTACTGCCCGATTTATCTGTATGGATATCTTAGAGGAGGCATTAGACGATGAATTTGACTATGTCTTTATATGTGGGGTGTTTAATCTCAAATTTAATGGCATAGAACAGACCATCAAAGAGGTATTAAAGAGGCTCTTTAAAATATGCAAAAAATCAATGGCATTTAATGCAATATCGGCATATATACCAAAGAAGGAATTTGAATTAAACTATATCTATCCTGAAGATATACTCAGATTTGCCATCACAGAACTTAGCCCGTATGTATGTTTGAGGCATGACCAGATGTTTTATGATTTTAACCTCTTCGTATATAAGGCATTGAATTTGGAGCCAGTCTGAGGCATATCTAACAGTTCTGCCTTTTTAGGGCGCAATCTTGATGACTATAAATTGTATTCAAAAACCAATTGATACATCATCCATAGGTCCTAATGTGTTGGATATACCTGTAGGGCATTTTAATATCATGCCTATTATGACACCTGATGGTGATCTATAGGCGATCGTAGGATAAAAAAGGTGCAGGCATCCCCTGCCCATAAGGAGGCAAAGATGAAGACAAGGAGAAATATTATTGAGATTGACGACACACTATGTGATGGGTGTGGACAATGTGTCACTGCCTGTGCAGAAGGGGCTATTGAGATAGTAAACGGTAAGGCACAGATTATATCGGATAGTTTTTGTGATGGTCTTGGTGCCTGTATTGGCGAATGTCCGAGAGGTGCCCTCAAGATTGTAGAGCGTGATGCAGAGCCATTTGACGAAGAGGCAATTAGACGTCATGTGGAGGAGAGATTTAATAAACCAGTGGTCTTACCTTGTGGCTGTCCTTCAACAAATGTTATGCAGTTTGCACCAACAAAAAATTCTGGAGCAGACAAGGACGATAGATACGATGAACTGCCGAGTCTCCTTACACACTGGCCTGTGCAGATACGACTAATACCCCAAAACGCACAGTTTTTAAGGGGTGCAAGCCTATTAATCTCGGCAGATTGTGTCCCAGTTGCCTATAGAAACTTTCATATTGATTTTCTAAAGGGTAGGACTGTAATGATTGGTTGTCCTAAGTTTGACGATGAGAAACAATATCTTGATAAGTTTAGAGATATATTCCAAAACAGTGATGTCAAGGATATAACCGTTGTCTCAATGGAGGTGCCATGCTGTAATAGGTTATCACAGATAGTAAAAAAGGCATTAGACCTGAGCAGACAAGACATACCACTTAAGGAGGTTGTTGTATCAGCAAAGGGCAGTATTCTAAAAGGCTAAGGATATTAAAGATTAACTCAAGTCTTTTTGCCTATTTGGACAGCGAGTCAGGAAGTGTCGCTTTTATCTCAATTACCCTGTCCCAACCTTTTAGAAGTGCCTCAACGCATCCCCTATCAAACTGACTACCTGAGACGGATTCTATGTATCTACGGGCTTCATCCACGGGCCATGCCTTTTTATAGGGTCTGTCTGAGGTTAGGGCATCAAACACATCCGCCACCGCTACTATCCTTGCCAATAGGGGTATCTCTTCCCCCACAAGCCCCATAGGATAGCCCTTACCGTCATACCTTTCATGATGGTAAAGTGCGATGAGAGATGCCTGTCTTAGCACGTCTGACCTGCTGTCTTTGAGTATATCGTATCCTAAGATCGTATGGGTGGTCATAATCTTGAACTCCTCATCATTTAAAGGCCCTGGCTTTAAAAGTATGCTATCTGCTATTCCTACCTTGCCTATATCATGCATGGGTGCGATCTTAAGAATTAGGTCCTGATCGTGACTATTGAGTCCTAAGTTGACTGCAATAAGATGAGAATAATTAGACATCCTCATTATGTGATGAGCGGTCTCTGGATCTCTCAACTCAGTTGCCTTTGAGAGACAGAAGATCGTTTCCACCTCTCGTAGGAGGATCTCTTCTGTAGCCTTTTTTACCTCCTTCTGAAGCCACTCTGCACGATCGTTGAGGGTCTTCTGATATCGACTAATCGCAAGCATGTTGCTAACCCTTGCGATGAATTCAGTTGTATCAGGGGGTTTTGTAATAAAGTCGTTTGCACCTTCCAATAGTGCCTCATGCCTTACAGACCTTTCTGTCTCACCTGTAATCATGATTATAGGGATTTTTTCCCTTTTGGGAATCAACTTAAACATCTTGATAAAATCAATGCCATTGATCTCAGGCATGGTGTAATCTACCAATATCAGGTCGGATTCGTTGTCCTGAGACCACTTAAGCGCATCTGATGGCGATTGGAAACAGACAGGTGATACATCTCCAGCCTTTTTTGCCAGATATTCAAGTAATTTTAAGGATAACGGATCGTCATCTATGATGAGAATCTTCATAGTCACTTCGTATATTCTACATCTTTTTGTTATCCTTTAACAAACTCAATATAGAGGTGATGATATGGATGGCAAAAGGGTAAAGGACAGCGCAGTAATCATTGCTCAGGTTATGAATCCTCAAGATGCTAATCCTGCTGGCAATGTTCATGGAGGGATTATTATGAAGCTGATTGACACTGCTGGTGCTGTAGTTGCAACAAGACATTCGAGGCGTAACTGTGTTACAGCCTCTATTGACAGACTTGATTTTCATACACCTATCTTCATTGGAGACCTTGTATTTTTTAAAAGCAGTCTCAATTATGTAGGAAAGACCTCAATGGAGGTGGGGGTAAGGGTAGAGGCGGAAAATCTCCTCACTGGAGAGGTGAGGCATGCTGTATCGGCATACCTTACCTATGTGGCGTTAGACATTAATGGTAAACCAACGTCTGTGCCACCGCTTATCTTGGAGACAGAGGATGAAAAGAGGCGAAATGTGGAGGCGCAGGTCAGGATGAGCCTTAGGCTAAAAGGTAGGTGTAAAAAAGGGACGTAGTATAGAACCTAATCATCAAAAAAACACGCCCTGAGGGATTCGAACCCCCGACCTGCAGATTCGTAGTCTGACGCTCTATCCAACTGAGCTAAGGGCGCATTGTTTTCTTTTGCAGATGGTTGGGGTGAGCGACGGGACTTGAACCCGCAACAGTCGGAGCCACAGTCCGATGCTCTGCCTTTGAGCTACGCCCACCGTGTGAACTTTAATTATACATACAAAGGTGCCAAAAAGTCACCACCTCAGGAGACGACGGTTTTAGAGAACAAGCAAGGGTGTTATTTTTGATGACATAAGATGTTCTGATGAAGGTGTGGATGATGGGTAACTTATCATGGAATTTTTGGGTTAACCCAAAAAGTGCAGTTAGAAAAACAAAAGTATTAAAAAAAATTCTCCTTTTGAATTAGAATCAAGGGGTTATAAAACCTAAAATCCCAATCAAAAGGAGAACAAAAAAATGCACAGAAAGTGTAACACAAAGATCGAAATTAATAAAGTAGAGGTCGGATTTACGACTAAAAAGATAACGGCCTATGGAGGGTTTAGTTTATTAGCATTATTTTTTGAGAAGATAAAGTTGAGAGAGATAATAGAAGAGGTAATACCTGTTGAAGAGGGGTCACCGAATGCAATGGGGATATACAGCAAGATACTGGCGTACATATTGATGATATATGCTGGAGGTAGCAGATTTTCGCATTTATTGTATCTTGGATGTGAAGGGATAATAAGCAAACTATTTGGGGTATTAAGACTTCCGTTGGCATCGACGACACTGACAAGACTATTTAGGAAGATAAGGAAGCAACAGGAAATAGAGGAGATGTCTGAAGGGCTATGGGGATATTTGTCTAAGCTGATTCCGTGGAAAAGGATAAAAGCAGACTGGCTAACATTTGATTCAACAGTGTTGGAGAGATACGGTAAGCAAGAGGGAGTCAAGAGGGGATACAATCCCAAGAAAAAAGGGCGAGGCAGTCATAGTCCTCTGTTAGCATTTCTGAACATGAGCAGATATGTAGTGAATCTCTGGAATCGTCCTGGCAATGTAGCGTCAT
>JBDNDH010000165.1:0-4399 GCA_046719235.1 Thermodesulfovibrionales bacterium | reverse complement strand
CAATCAATCTTACGCCATTTTGCTCTAAGAAACCACTTTCAGCCAGTTGAACCGAGAGGTTAAGTGCGGTCTGTCCGCCCATCGTTGGCAAGAGGGTATCCGGCTTTTCTTTTTTTATTATCAGTTCAAGTATCTCTCTCTGAAGTGGTTCTATATATGTTGAATCTGCTATCTCTGGGTCTGTCATAATGGTTGCAGGATTGGAGTTGACAAGCACTACCTCTATACCCTCTTCTTTTAATGCCTTACATGCCTGTGTCCCCGAGTAATCAAACTCACAAGCCTGCCCAATTATAATAGGCCCTGAACCAATGAGCATAACCTTTTTGATAGTAGTGTCTTTCGGCATTTAACCTCCATGTTTGAAGTTTTTAGAAAAAAAGAACAAAGACTACATTTAGTATATCAGAAAATAATGGCAGATAAGACAGTGCCAACCACTGCAAGTGCTATCACATTGTTTTTGAAGGCAAGCCATAGTAGCGATGACACCAGTAGTATTGCCTTTATCATATCCCAATGAACTGCAATACCAAACTTTATAGATACAAATATCAAAAGACCGGCAAATGATACCACCATCCCTTTGATCGACGAGACAAAATAGGGCGAATTTCCAACTCTGTTAAATAATGGGATCATAAGTGAGACGAGTATGGGCCCTGGTGCAAATATGGCAAATGTTGATGCAAAAGCACCCAGTATTCCTCCGATGTTGTATCCTACAAAGGTGGCGTTTATTAAGACTGGGCCTGGTGTAACCTGCCCTAATGCAATTCCGTCCATGAATACCTTACTACTTAACCACATCTTTGCCTCTACGACCTCATGATACATAATGGGCAAGGCGGTATATACACCACCAAAAGACATAAGTGCAATCTTTGTCATGGTGTAAGAAAGTTCAAAGATCTCCTTGTTACTTATAATGATAGCAATGTAAAAGGCACAAAAGACAAAGATGTGGAATGCAATGTGTGACATGGGGACATGTCTTGGTGGTTTTATTGTCCCTGAAATAGTGGCATCACGGTAAAAGATCAGCCCAGTTATAGCAGACAGGATAATAACAAAGAGGGGATTTATCCCGCTTAAGAGTAATCCTGCACAGATTCCTGCTAAGATATACCCTCTTATGCTTTTTTTGAGTCTATCTATACAAAATCTGATACACGCATTTATTACTATGGCAACAACCATCACCTCAAGTCCTTTGAATATAGACATAACTATCTGGAGGTCTTTGGATGCCTTATATGATATTGAAAAGGCAAGCATTATTATGAATGATGGTAGTAAAAAGGCAGAGAAACTAACCAACATCCCAGTGAGTCCCCTCAATTGATAACCATAATAGGCTGAGGTATTGACAACAATCGCACCAGGAAGGCTCTGACAGATTACAAGCCCGTTTGTGAATTCATCCTGATTGAGCCACTTTTTGTCATTCACGATACTTTGGTGTATGTATTGGATCATGGCAGGTCCACCAAAAGAGATAAAACCGAGCCTCAAAAAGGTAAGGAAGAGTTGTAATAACGATGGAGACAAGTTATTTTTTCTTTTTTACCGATTGAGATAAAAGACCAAGTAAGCCTTTTTGTTCGTTTATTGGTTGGTTTAGAAAGTCATTTAAAGGGTTGCTCTCTGATTGGGTTATCATTATCTGCTTAATCTTCAACCTTCCCTTTACTATGTTTTGCTTTTTTTCAATCTCTCTAATCTCATCTTCGTAAGTGTTTTTTTGTTTTGGTATTGTGTTTTCTATGTATTCCTTAAACTTGAGTGAAAGTCTTGATGAAAAGGATGTTAGAGAGAAGGCTACTGCATTAGCATCCTTAGATAGTAGTGATCGCAGACTTAACTCATCATATTGGAGGGCGCCTTTCATGGTGTATTTCATCCCCAGATTTGTAAGGAGGCTTGTATTGGATACAAAAAAGGAATTCAGGTCAGATTCAAATGTATTGAGCATTTTATCAGTGTGCAGGGCTCCAGGCTCCTCTACAGTGCCTTTCTGTTGGGCGATTAATTTCATTGTAGCGTTAAATGAGCTTACAAATACTTTAAGGTCTGAGATGATGCTTAAAGGATAGATAGACAACCTGAAGTTTGTAGGGTTTGTATCATAGTTTTCGTCTCCCTTTATGATGTTTAATGTAACGCCAGTGATGATGTCTGATATGTTGTTGATACTCCTTGAGTATTCCTTATCATTTACATTCAAGATGGCGTTTTGGGACTTTGTCTGCTGAGACATATTGGTTATTCCGCCTATTATGTTGTTTTCTGAATCATAGATGGCATCAAAGGCAAATCTACCAAGCCCTATGTTTGATGTCTCTGCATAGGCTGGATCGCCAAAAATACCGTCGTTGTTTATATCTAAGGTTATGGTAATCTTATTCTGCTCTCCCATATTATTTGCCATTAACTTTAGTCTGTATTCGGACATTTCTGCGGTCTGATCGCTTGTGAGTATGGAATTGTTCTTTACTGACTGGGTAGTATTGCTAAAGCCAAGCATACTGTAAGCGGTAGAATCTGTATCGTCCCAGAGGAAGTCAACATCTTGTCCTGTCTTGTTTTGTATGGAGAATTTGTTTGTTTCATTATTGTAAGAAACTGAAAATTTATCCGCACCCTGATTATATACATTAGTTAGGGCTATTCTTATCTTATTAGCCAGTTCATCCCCCGAGTAACTCCCGCTATCAATGCTTGCCGTAAATGTTGAGCCGCCAACATTGAATCTTATCTTATTGTTTGCATTAGTCACATCAAATGTGGTGATCACGGCATTTACCCCAGCCTTTGCATCATTGATGGAGTTTTTTAAGCCTTCTAATGTGTTGTTTGAGTTGTTTACCGTGATATCCACTGCACTGCCTGTGCCAACCTTTATCCTCATCTTTTGTTCTGGATATATGGAAAGATCGGCAACCTCATCAGTTGGTTGAGAAAATGTGGTTGACAGCAGTTCTTGACTTGATGCGATCTGTTTTATCTTGATGTTGTAGTTTGAGTAACCTGCCATGATGTTTGCTGTAGCAGTGACATAATTGGTATTGGATGACAACACCCCCTTAAGACCTTTGGTGGCAGACTTGAGTTTATCAACAATATCGTTTGTAACCATCAAGTTATTGAGCAGCGTGGAGTATGATGAGATCTTTATCTCTGCATCAGTTTGTTTGTACTGTAGAGACTGATACTCTTTCATGTCTTTTGTTGCAAGGTATTTCGCAACGGCTGTCTTGTTTGAAGACTGTAAGGTTTTAAATGGATTATCAAAGTAGGAGAATGGATTCACCATCTTAACAGCCATCTTTAATCTCCTTATTATTTTTGTTTGTTAAAAAGCCAGCACATAATAGATTGCTGGCTTTTAGTATTGTTTTCGTAAAAAATGCTATAAAGATTAACGGTTACCTTTTTTTGTTGATAGTATCAATCAAACTGCCGATTCTCCTTAGATGTGCCTTTTCATCCATGATTATCCTATCAAGGAGTGTCTTTGCCTCTTCTTCTTCTGTAAGCCTATGTATCTTCATATAGAGGTCTATGGCATTTATCTCTATCTGCATGGAGAGTTCAAGGATGTTTATAAGAAGCATTGGACTTCCCTTAAGCCGTCTTAGTGACTCTTTAATAGTAATACCACTTTCCATTATATCACCGTATTTGGTTTTTGCACTTTCAAGGATCTTTTCATAGTCTATGTCGGAGATCTTGCAGAAGGATATTATGTCCTCTTTGTGCTTTGACTCAAATCTTGACATTTGTAAGAGCACCTCTTTTGTCTTTTCATCCTTGATTATATCGGCACATTCTGTATAAAACCTAAAGGCACCATCCTCCATGGCAAAAGAAAATGTTACGATCTCTTCGAGGGACTCAAATGAGGTTATTAAAGAAAGACCAGATTCGTATTCACCATCAGCCTGTAAGCCGTTCCATGAATTTATACCACCTTTTACGGAATACACATCTGCAAAGCCAGAGTCTTTTAAAAACACACCTGCTGCAAAACTCCGTTTTCCAGATCTGCAATATGTAATAACAGGTATTTGATGGTCTAACTCGCCGAGTCTGTCTGGGAGTTCAGAAAGGGGTATTAACAGCGCACCGGGTATGTGTGACTCCTTGTATTCAGATGGTTGTCTAACATCAAGTAGCGTAAATGATTCGATTGGTCTGTTCTCTATGAATTTGTTTGCCTCTTCAGGAGTTAATTCTATTACGGTACTACTATGACTGTCTGGGTTCATAAGGGGACTCCTTATTTTAGGCGAGCCTCTAAGGATTCATTTCTAATGTTTTTAAAGAACATCTCAATATAATCTGGCCTCTTAAGCCCATAGTCAATCATAAATGCGTGCTCAAAGACATCATCGCT
>JBDNDH010000164.1:0-4405 GCA_046719235.1 Thermodesulfovibrionales bacterium | reverse complement strand
TGGCGGATATAGATAAAGACACTGTTGATTTTAGACCAAATTTTGATGAGACTGTTGATGAACCTATCATCCTGCCCACAAAGATACCAAATCTTATCATAAACGGCGCTACAGGTATAGCCGTTGGTATGGCAACGAGCATTCCCCCTCATAACCTAACAGAGGTAGTAAACGCCCTGTTAAAACTCCTTGATAAACCAGAGACCTCGATGGACGAGATAATGGAGATAATCGAAGGTCCAGACTTCCCAACAGGTGCAAGGATACAAGGCAAAGGCGGGATTAAGAGTGCATATACAACTGGCAAGGGTATTATAAAAATAAGGGCAAAGGCGGTTGTCATCGACAAGGATAAAGGCTCTGGATCACAGATAATCATAAAAGAGATACCATATCAGGTTGACAAATCAAAACTGGTTGAAAACATTGCAAATCTTGTGAGGGAAAAAAAGATTGAAGGCATTAGTGCAATCCGTGACGAGTCATCAAAAAAAGAGGGGATTCGCATAGTTATTGAGATCAAAAAGGGGGTATCCTCAGAGATAATTTTAAAAAATCTCTATGCCCACACCCAATTACAGACATCCTTCAGCATCATCATGCTCGCACTCGTTGATGGACAACCCAAGATACTCAACCTCAAAGAGATACTCTCTCTTTTTTTAAAGCACAGACACGAGATTATTATTAGGCGAACAAGGTATGACCTTAAAAAGGCATTAGAGAAGGCTCATATCTTGGAAGGTCTCAAGATTGCAATAGATAATCTTGATGAGATAATAAGTATCATCAGGGCTTCTAACGAACCCGATGAGGCAAGAAAGACCCTCATCAGCAGGTTTTCCCTGACAGAAATTCAGGCTAAGGCAATCCTTGATATGAGGCTACAAAGACTCACAGGGCTTGAAAGAACAAAGATCTTGAAGGACTTACAAGACACTATGACCTTAATTGATGACCTTAAGGATATCCTTGCAAGAAATGAACGAGTTACACAGATAATAAAGACAGAATTAGAGGATATTAAAAATAGATTTGGTGACGACAGAAGAACAGAGATAGTGGAAGATACCGCAGAGATAAATGACGAAGACCTAATTCCAAACGAAAATATGGTTATTACCATTACAAAAAACGGGTATATAAAAAAGACCTCCCTATCCGACTATAGACAACAACAGAGGGCTGGTGTGGGACTGTTGGGCGTAGAGACAGCAGAAGAGGACTATATTGAGCACCTAATGACTGGTCCAAACCACGATTACATTCTCCTATTCTCCAACAAGGGGATCGTGTATTGGAAAAAGGTTTATGAGATTCAGGAATCTGAAAGACAAACAAAGGGCAAACATATAAAAAACCTGATTGAAAACCTCCAAGACGACGAGCGGATAACCACTGCCTTTAATGTTAGCGACTTTAATAACGGTTATCTCGTCTTATTTACTAAAAATGGTATTGTAAAAAAGACCCTCCTCTCAGAATTTAGCAATCCAAGAAAGATTGGTATCAGGGCAATAACCCTTGACGAAGGTGATGAACTCATTTCTGTAAGAAAGACAGATGGAAACCACGATATCATTATCGCAACCAAAAAGGGACTTGCCAAGAGATTTCATGAGGATAACATAAGGGCAACTGGTAGAACCTCTATGGGTGTTAAGGGGATAACCCTCTCTGAAGGTGATATAGTAGTATCAGCCGATATCATAGAGACAGACTCAACCCTACTCACAGTTACAGAAAAGGGATTAGGTAAGAGGACAAATATTGATGAATACCCTCGACACAACCGAGGGGGTAAGGGTGTCAAATCCATAAAGGTAACCCCGAAGGGCGGAGATGTAGTTGGTGTGATTCAGGTTAAAGAAGACGACAAGGTCATATTGATGTCTAGCGCCAAAAAGATTATAAAACTGGCAGTTAAAGATATAAAGGTCTCAGGGAGGGATACTCAAGGTGTAAGGCTTATGGCCTTGAGGGAAGACCAGAGGCTCGTCGCAATAGCGAGGGTTATAGAAAAAGAAGACAATTCAGATATAAATAACGACAAATTAACTGACTAAATTCAATTCTTCACTCAAAACCCTTATCATATTTACAATCATCGCTTGTAAAAAGATTGAAATCTTCTTGATTAATAATATTTCCTTCTGATAAATTTATATACCTGTGATCAACACATTAAATATACATAAATCTACCTTTTTCTTATGAAGTCCAGAGGCGGTTATTTTGCCTAAAAATGTATAAAACATGAAAATTTAAACTTACGGAGGGGATTTTATGAAAGGCACAACAGGTGGTTTCTTTACAAGCATGAATTTTGGCACAAAGATTATAATCCTTGTTGTCATCAGTTTCATAATCAGTTACATTATAAACTTTATTTTTATCAAAAATAAGATTGAAGAAAGCGAGATGCAAAATATCATCTCAAAGGCAAGGGCCGTTACAATGCAGTCTGAAAATGCACGTCAGTTTATCGCTAATCTGAGATCTAAACACAATGCATTTGATGACGCAAGGATGTTAAGGGAGCTCAAAGAAAAGATAGGCGACGCAAAGGATCAGGATGAGATCATCAAGAGGGCACGAACCGCTGATTATTATTTTACTATTCCTATCGTTGCCTCATGGACAGCCGCAAAGGTAGATTCAGCAAAGGTTGGATACGAGTTTAGGGTAACAAGGGAACAAGCAAGAAACAAGGCTAATGAGGCAAACCCTAAGGAAAAGGAGATGCTTCAAAAGATGTCGGCAAACAAATTAGAGGAGCTTTGGATTATCGATAAAGATATAAACTCCCTAAGATATATGAGACCAATAACCTTAACAAAAGAGTGTATGAAGTGTCATGGGACCATAAAGGATTATCCTGAAGGTAACGGACTTGATCCACTTGGGCTTAAGATGGAGGGCTGGTCGGTTGGAGAACAAAGGGGTGCCTTTGAGATAATCGCTGATCTCAGACCAATGCAGGCTGCCGTAAATGCCACTTTGTTACAAACATTAGTGTTAGGCACTGTAATTATAACGATACTGATCGTCTTGATTTACATAATGGTCAAAAAACTTGCAATTGTCCCTGTACGCAACATTCGTGAAGCGCTTCACAAAATAGCAGAAGGAGACCTAACCATAAAACTGGAATCAAAGAGCACAGACGATATTGGCCAGACCATTACACAGATGAACTCAATGACAGAGTCTTTCAACGATATGATCAAGTCTGTATTGGTCTCTGCAAGAAATGTTATCTCAAGTGTAGATGTCTTAAAGAGCAGATCGTTAAAGACCTCAGAAGGGGCTAAAAACCAATCTTTACAGGCATCACAAATAGCTACCGCAGCAGAGGAGATGAGTCAAACGATCACAGATATTGCAAGAAACGCATCCGTGGCATCAGAGACATCTTCTGAGGCAATGGAAACCGCCGAAAAAGGCAAAGAGGTTGCAGAAGGTGCAGTAAACACAGTAAATGCCGTATATACCTCCACAGTAGAGCTTGCATCAATGGTGGATAAACTAAACAATAGAGTGGGAGAGATCGGTGATATTGTAACGGTTATCAAGGATATTGCAGATCAGACTAACCTATTGGCTTTAAACGCAGCAATTGAGGCAGCAAGGGCAGGTGAACAAGGTAGGGGATTTGCTGTAGTTGCAGATGAGGTCAGAAAGCTCGCAGAGAGGACTATCAAGGCAACTGCCGAGATCTCAGATAAGATAAGTGCCGTTCAGGTAGAATCCGAACAGACGACAAAGTCTATGGAGGAGGCATCAGGACAGGTAACAAAGGCAACGGATTACATAAGAGAGGTAGGGGAGTCTCTCAATCATATAGTTTATGCAGTTCAGAGGGTAAGGGATCAGATCACCCAGATAGCCACAGCGGTTGACGAACAGTCTGCAGCATCAGAGGAGGTTGCCCGCAACATTGAAAAGACTTCAAATATCGCTCAAGAGATGGAAAAGATGGCAGATGATGTAATGCAAGAGGTAAATAATCTTACAAAGATATCCGAGCAGCTCAAGAATTCTGTGTCCGGATTCAGATTGAAGGATTAGCACCAAAAAAGCCCGAAAGGTCTAAGCCTTTCGGGCTTTTCATTAATCGCAGTCTAATTGTTCTGGTTTTAATTCCCTTTGGGCATAATCCTTATAAATCTTCTTCTGAACAAACAATTCATATATGTCCTTATCTATATGACCGTCCTTCTGCATAAAACCAAGTATCTTTAACGCCTGAGATATTGGCATTGCCTTTTTGTAAGGCCTGTCATGGGCTGTTAGTGCCTCAAAGACATCTGCAATGGCAAGTATCCTTGACTGCAAAGGGATTTCATCTACCTTTACACCAAATGGATATCCTGTTCCATCCAATTTTTCGTGATGTTTTGCT
>JBDNDH010000163.1:0-4414 GCA_046719235.1 Thermodesulfovibrionales bacterium | reverse complement strand
AATTATCTATGCCAGTACTACATCCTGCAGAGGTTTGGCAACAGACAGGCAGATGGTTTGATATTGGTGGTGAGATGTTTAGACTGAAGGACAGAACCAATAGGGATATGTGCCTTGCAATGACCCATGAGGAGATAATGACATGGCTTGCCTCAAAGGAGATTCGTTCTTACAGGGATTTGCCGCAGATCTGGTATCAGATACAGACAAAGATGAGGGATGAGGCAAGACCCAAAAGCGGTATCCTAAGGACAAGGGAATTCATAATGAAAGACAGTTACAGTTTTGATGCAGATGAAGATGGTCTTCAGAGGAGTTACGAACTCCATATTGAGGCATACAATAGGATATTCCAGAGATGCGGATTAAGATTTTACATGGTTGAGTCAGATCCCGGTATGATGGGGGGAAATGTATCTCATGAATTCATGGCACCAAGCATGGCAGGAGAGGATGAGATAGTCAGGTGTGAGAATTGTGGCTACACAGCAAATGTAGAAGTAGCCAAATCAATACCCTTTGTCTATGAAACCCTTAATGCTACTCATGAAGAGGTCTACACACCAGATCTAAAAACCGTAGTAGAGGTCTCAGGATTCTTAGGTATCGAGCCACATCACTTCATTAAAAGCCTCCTATATATCTCTAAGGAAACACCGATCTTGGCATTAGTTAGGGGTGATCAGGAGTTAAACGAAAAGAAACTGTCACGGATACTCGGCAATACAGTAAGACCAGCCCACAAGGAAGAGGTCTCTGCTATCCTTGGCGTAGAGGCAGGCTACATTGGACCTATGGGGCACAGTATAAGGATAATCGCAGATGAGGTCTTGAGAGAGGGTGTTTATGTGACTGGTGCCAATAAATCCCATTATCATGTAAAAGGGATTGTGCCACAAAAGGATTTCACCGCAGAGTGGTATGATATTCATACAGCAAAAAATGGGGATAAATGCCCAAAATGTGAGCATTTTTTAGCCGCCGAGAGGGTGATTGAGATAGGCAATATATTCAAACTCGGCACAAGGTATTCAGAACCACTCAGGGCAAACTTCCTCAATCAAGAGGGAAATGAAAAACCAATCATTATGGGCAGTTATGGTATCGGACCTGCAAGGATAGCCGCGTCTGCAATTGAACAAAACAACGATAAGGACGGTATAATATGGCCTCAAAGTATAGCCCCTTTTACACTTGAGATCATCCCACTTAATATGAAAGACCAAAAGACGAGAGACATCGCTGAAAATATTTATAATGGCTTGATCCAGAGAGGTATTGATGTTCTATTAGATGACAGAGAGGAAAGACCTGGTGTCAAGTTCAAAGATGCGGATCTAATTGGGATACCATACCAATTAATTATTGGCGAGAAATCTCTCAAGGCTGGTTATATTGAGATAAAAGACAGGAGGACAAGACAAATCACAAAGATAGAAATTGAAAATCCAGTAGATAGCATCACAGGCATTTTGAAATAGATGAATATTTCCCTGATTGATATTGGTTCAAATACAATCAGGTTACTCATCTGTGAAGTGAATCACGATTTAGGTATTAAGAGATTAAAGAGTAGAAGGGTAGTTAC
Source organism: Thermodesulfovibrionales bacterium (assembly GCA_046719235.1). Taxonomy (GTDB): domain Bacteria; phylum Nitrospirota; class Thermodesulfovibrionia; order Thermodesulfovibrionales; family Dissulfurispiraceae; genus DUZI01. Next base: position 2,826 of record JBDNDH010000163.1, on the reverse strand, counting down.
AAGGCTTGGTAATAGTATCGTTGAGACCAAAAGCCTATGTAAAAAGGGTAAAAAGGCTACAATAAAAGCACTCCTGTCATTCCTCAAAACCTGCAGATCCAATAATGTTTCAAACATATATGCTATTGCCACGAGTGCCTTACGGGAATCGATCGATGGTAAAGAGTTTGTAAGAGAGATCAAAGAAACCACTGGCATAGATGTTGAGATCATTAGCGGAGAAGAGGAGGCAGGGTTAACCCTTGACGGGATAAAAGGCTTCATAGATAAAAAAAAGTCAACCGCAATCGTTGATATTGGTGGTGGTAGCACTGAGTTTATATACTATAATGATAAGATTACAATAAAAAAGAGTTTACCAATAGGGGTTGTAGGATTGAAAGACCTCTTTCTAAAAAAAATCCCGCCTTCTGAAGATACGACTAGGTTGATTGAGAATCATGTCTTTATGCTCCTTAAAGATAAAAATATCCTTAATCAAATGCCTGACCAACTCATTATAACAGGAGGCTCTGCTACAACACTTGCCTGTATTGACAAGAAACTCAAGAGATACAATCCAGATTTAGTCCACCTACATGTCATCAACCTCAAAACCCTTGATCATCTAATCAAAAGGGTCTCAGCATTAGACATAGAACAGATATCTAAAATAATCGGTCTTGATAAAAAGAGGGCAGATCTAATTTTGCCTGGCATGTTGGTTATAAAGGTGTTTTTGATTGGTTTCAATCTGGACAGTTTTACCATAAGTGATTATGGATTGTTAGAGGGGTTGGCTTTAAAAAAGGTAAATGCCCTCTCTTCACAACCTACAAATTAATGAGACTCCCACTTCTTACTGCTCAATAAACCCAATGGTATCAAAGAGGGCAGGAGCCACAGCATACTCCACCAATCAAGGCCATATCTCTTAAACTCACCATACGAAAAGACAGCCCAAGCAAAGGCAATAAACAACATTATATAAGGTGGTATCATTAGATTTAAGTATTTCGTTTGAGGGAAACGCCATGGGGCAAAGTAGAATATCACAGGTATTGCAATAAATATCAAGATAAATCCCAATAACGCCTTTGCGATTTGCCCATGATAAAACATAATAATAGACAGGACAAATACCCAGACAAAAGCCCCAATCCATCCTGAAATCCAACCAATCTTTTCACCTCTTCTTTGTGTCATCTCTTTGTCTCCAATAACCTTCAAGATTACATGTAATCATTCATCCTTCTTTTTCTGCCATTGTTGAAATACCTGTCCGCCTTCGTAAAACATCTCCTTGATGACTACCTCCTCTTTCTCTACATCAAAGATAAGATACGAACCCACTACCCTGCCCCACCAGAATTGAAGGTAGATCAATTTATCGTTAATCCAATGGGCATTCATATCGTATTGTGCTGAATAGTCCTTAATCACTATGGATATAATATAGTCTCTCTCGTTAAATATCCTGACCTGTGTAGTCCAGGGACTTGGTTTTGTTGTATCTACATCATCAACAACAAACCAATATGCATTGTTTGGGGAGTATCGCCTATTTTTATGGTCGGTGTTGATATCAGGCTTGATATGCGATATTTTTATACGCCCTTGTAGATCTTTGTCAAACTTACCATAAAAGATCCTTGGTTCTTTCCATCTATCTGGTGTTGTGTGAAACTGATACGAAGATGTGGTGCGTGGGCTAAAAATGAGCAAAACAAGAATAAAAAGGCTTATCTTCCTTAATGACAAATACATGTTTTAAACTCCGTCTGTAAGATATTTGCTCACAACTGTCATTTCAAGGGTTTAGATATGTCCTGAGGGTCTTTTATTCGTTGACTGAAAAGGTAAATAATTGATACTATATTATATTGCCGGAGTGGCGGAACTGGCAGACGCAAGGGACTTAAAATCCCTCGGTGCTTAGCATCGTACGAGTTCGACCCTCGTCTCCGGCATTGCTAATAATATCTCACTATTTATCCTTTTTCTTCTCAATAATCTTGACCTTCATCTCAACCCTTTCTATCGGGTTGTCGGCTCTGTCTCTTGGCAGATTTACTATCTTATCAGCTACATCCATCCCCTTAGTAACCTCACCAAAAACCGTATATTGACCATCAAGAAATGGGGTATCTACCACACATATGAAAAACTGCGAACCTGCACTGTCTGGGTGGGCTGCCCTTGCCATTGATAGCGTACCCCTTTTGTGTGGTTTGTTGTTGAACTCTGCCTTGATTGTATAACCGGGTCCTCCCATACCATGCCTTGACCTATCTGGGTCTTTTGAGTTTGGGTCTCCACCCTGTATCATAAATCCGGGTATTACCCTGTGAAATGTAGTCCCATCATAGAATCCCTTTTTGGCAAGCGTGATGAAATTATCTACATGTCCTGGGGCAACATCGGGGAAAAACCTCAATTCAATATTACCATGTTTTGTCTCAATCACCGCTGTTGTTTCTGACATTTTTTTGATTTCCTCCTTTGTGTATTGTTTCTTGACATCCTTTGCGCTGACACTACATGTTAAAACCAATATTGATAATACTACGTAAAACAGCCTCAGCATCCCTATCCCTCCTAAACCTTTGTGATTGTCATTTGGATACTATATCATAATAGTCTTGATTAATGTAATTCACCTACTACAGCGATAGAGAGAGAAATAGAAGTCAATAGCGATGTTTTGTAAGCATAACGGTAAGTAGGAGATCTGCGACTTTTTGAAGCCTGTATGTGTGGATTTTCAGGACGTAGTAAAAGGACTATTGAAATAACAAATAGGCTTTTATGTCTGGAAAGAGGATTTTTCAAACTCTTTGAGTGTAA
>JBDNDH010000162.1:0-4415 GCA_046719235.1 Thermodesulfovibrionales bacterium | reverse complement strand
CATACACTTTACACCCCAAAAGGTCTTAAATGCTGTCCTTACAGACCTGAATCTCAAAAAAATCTATAGTCTTTTTGTAAGAGAAAACGTTGCAAGTATACTGCCAAACCTAAAGGACTCAGAGATATCTGGGGTGGCAGATGTCAAGATGCGTCTAAAAATGGATAACTCGGTATCACAGATAGTCTCCATTGTGAAACTGAGAGGTGTAGATGTTAAAATCCCTAAGTTAAGTCTTGACGCAGGTGGTATCGATGTTGATCTGCCGATATCACTGGGCAAGGATATTGAGGATAATTCATCTACCCAAGGGCACCTTGATATTAGGGACCTTACGCTTGCATTTTTAAAAACAAGCGACATCAGGGCTACATTAACATCACAGGCAAATAGGATATCATCTCAAAAACCCGTGTTTATAAAACTGCTAAATGGCGAGGTAAGACTTGACGATATATCAATTGACTTTTCCACAGGATTACCTCCAAAGACAAGGTTTTCTCTTGATATCTCAAATTTAGATATCTCAGATATGAGACAGGCCTTAGGACTCCAAAATGCCAGGGGATTGATAAACGGAAAGATAGAAGTGACATCCGTTGAGAAAAACAGATTTATGACCCAAGGCAATCTAAATATGGATATCTTTGGAGGTTTAGTTAAGGTCAAAGATCCTTACGGGGACTTCGCATTTAAGAATATTGGGGCAGATGTAGAGATGCACAATATAGATTTAGAAAAACTCACGGAAACCTTGAGATTTGGCAAGATAACAGGCATAGTTAATGGCACTATAAAAGACCTTCTGATACAATATGGTCAGGCTGCAAGATTTAAACTTGACATTTATTCTGTAAAAAGGGAAGGTGTCAAGCAGACTGTGAGCACAGATGCGGTTCAGAATATATCTATACTCGGCACTGGTTCTGAAGGCATATCAAGACTCTTGTCCACAGGTCTGAACCAATTTTTTAAGGAATTCCCATACAGTGCAATTGGCATCCACTGCAGTCTCGACAACGATGTATTTATGATCAGAGGCAATATAAGGGAAGGTGGCAAGGAATACCTTATCAGAAAGGCATTTTTAAGGGGCATAGATGTTATAAACCAAAATCCTGAAAACACCATTAGCTTTAAAGAAATGCAAAGACGACTATCCGCTATATTCGATAATATGAGGGCAAGGTCAAATGACTAAAAAACCATCGCTATGGTAAATTAAATAAACTTAAATGGAGGTTTAATATGAAACTAAAAAGGTTATCCTTGTTTTTACCACTCATCCTTATTGCATGTGTCACGGTCAATATCTATTTCCCGGCATCTGCTGTCCAGAAGGCCGCTGATGAGATCGTAGAAGAGATCAGGATTGAGCGGTCTCAAAAGAAGATTGAGCCCAAAAAAGACGACAAGCCCAAGCAAGAAGGCTCGTTATTAAGGCAATCCTTCACATATTTTGTGCTTGTCAAAGACGCATATGCCCAACAGCAGATCAACATAGAGATATCCACCCCTGCCATAAGGGCTCTTAAAGAGGCTATGAGGGGTAGATATCAATATCTTTACCCATTTTACCAGAGGGGGGCTATTGGAGAAAACATGAGGGGTTATCTTGACGAGAGGGATACCTCTCAGTTAAATCTCAGAGAAAAGGCTGATCTGAGAAACCTGATACAACAGGAAAACAGAGACAGACAGTCACTTTACTTAGAAATAATCTCTGCAAACCGATTTGGTCAAGAGGTTATGCCGCAGGTAGAAAGGATCTTCGCAAACAGCTGGAGAAACAAATCTCAACCTGGATGGTGGATACAAGACGACAACGGTCAATGGATTAGAAAATAGCGCAATAACCCCACCTTTATCATTAAGGTGGGGTTGACCACTTATCTCAAGTCCTCCTAATCTCGAGCCTTACCATAAAAGACTTTTTCCCATAAGATGTATCAAAGTCAATATATATTGGTATGCTCAAAAAATCAAAATAGAAACTTGCGCTAATCTCCTCATCTGGCATCAGGGGGGTATTTGGATTGAATGTCACCTCAAGCCTACCTGAATCTGGGCTATAGGACTGAACTGTCCCAACCTTGTCATTTGTAAAAACCTGTAGAGAACTCGCCTTTATAAGCGCAATTATGCCCCTTTGACTGTTTGATTTCTGAAGGACAAAGACACACCTGTTGCCCGTGCAATTGTCCTTTGCTACACCTATCTTTTCACCCCCGTATCTCCGTATGGGTTGGCCTGAATACTCTACAGTAATTGGTGCGTTTCTAAAACCCATAGCCCTTGTTATCTCGATCTGATTGCCTACCACTGAGCCATATACCGTTGAGCCAGATACAAGCCTATTTGAACTATCCTGCTGGAGCATCAGATTACCATAATACAACTTCACATCCCTACCCTCTGGAAAATTTGTAAGTGCCCTGAGTGGACTTATATACATGGCGTAAATAACATGATCTTGTGGTATCCCCTTGTTGAAGTTTAATAGCCATGTCCTACTTGTAGAATTGTATAGCCCTGAGCCATCACCACTGAGGGCGCCAATATTAACCGATTCGTCAAGCGATAGTGTAAGGTCTGTAAATCGAATTGTTCCCCTCGTATAATCGTATGAAGGGACATTCTCATACCTCGTACATGTAGTTGTAGTGGAATTTGATGTGCAGTCTTTCCTTCCCCTTAAGCCTGTATCTGTAAATACTATATCGCCAATCGTCTCCGAATAAAGGGTATAAGAGGTGCGGGCAGTAGAAGGGTTACTATCCTTGAGATAGACAAGAGGTGAAAAGACCCTGTCGGAGTCTGTTAAGAGTGTAAAGGTCAGTGAGGCACTGCCATTTGCTGCAATTATCTTATTAAATGGTGTGGTTTTGACTATAGCCCTTCCTGAGTCGTCAGTCCATGTAACGGTCACAGAGTTTACTACACAACTTACCCCTGCCTTACACTCTGCAGTGGCACTCATTGTCTCAGCCGTGCCTGAATAGACAGTGGATGACTTTACTGAAGGGATGTCAAGTATCTTGAGATCTGGTTCTGGTTCTTTCTGACCACCACCACATCCAAAGAGGATCAAAACAATAATTGTTATAAGAGTAGTTGGAAACATCGTGCCTCCTATTTTTTATGGTGAGAAATTAGCAGTTATATTTGTATTTGATGTGATTGTAAAAGTGCAAGGGTTTGTTGAACAGGCAGGTAGGCCTGTCCATCCAAGAAAGTCTCTTCCGACGTTTGGTATTGCAAAAAGGGTGATCTGCGTGCCGCTCAAAAATTTGGCACTACATGTCCCACTGGCACTTCTACAGTTAGTTATGCCTGAGGGAGACGAATAGACAGCGCCAGATCCTCCAACCGATACCTGAAGGTCATACAAAACGCCTACACTCTCTGCAGATAATCCTATACTTGTGTAGATCTGTGGGTCAGTTGTCTTTATATCAATCCTTGCGACATCTTTATATGCACTGCCTGAGGTGTATGTGACCTCAATCCTGCAAGGCTGAGACCTTAACAGAGTCATGCCACTACAGAGGTCATTTATAGAAAATTGGCTTGCCCTGTCAGATGACTGATTCATGGAGACTGAACTTATGGTCACAGGGAATTCTGCAATGTTGACAACCGAAAAGTATTGTGTAAAACTACTGCCAACTGCCACCTTCCCAAAGTTTAGATACGATGGGTTTGCGATAATCTTGGAATTAAAAGACCTTAACACCCTACCACCATAGGCACTTGACAATAGGATGTTATCCCTAAAAATCACAGATCTCAACCACATAGCGCTTCCAGTATTTAGTCTATTCCAGGTTATACAATCAGTTGAAGACATGACAGTTCCACCACTTCCAACTGCGAAGAAGTAATTGTCACCAAAACTGACGCCTGATAGATAACTCCCTGTCCTTGATTCCTGTTCAACCCAGACGTTGCCATCCAAAGACCTCAAGATTAGACCATTATCACCGACTGCACAGAATACACCATTGCCATAGGTAACCGAGGTGAGATTCTTACCTGTTGGGGATTGGACCCTATTCCATGCCTTTCCATCAGGTGATATAAATATAACCCCGGAGTTACCAGCTGCTACAAAAATGCCGTTGCCATATGCCAAACCGTTTAGATCCTGTTTTGTATCTATCTGAACCTCAGCCCATTTGCCTCTTTGATTTGACCAAATGACTATCCCTGATTGACCTACCGCAACGGTTAAACCACCCCTGCTTGCAATAGCCTTGAGGGTCTTATCTGTAACAGACGGTTCAGGGTACCATTGATAACCATCCTCCGATACCACTACAGCCCCATTTGAACCAACTGCTACGTAAGATTGATTCGTCGCAGAATGCCTATAGGCAACACCCCTCAGATCCTCAGATGTCCTACTGTTTGAT
>JBDNDH010000161.1:0-4419 GCA_046719235.1 Thermodesulfovibrionales bacterium | reverse complement strand
ATTGATGATTTAAAAGGTAAAAGGGTAGCCTTTGTTAAAAGTTCTACTGCTGCTCATTTAGTGCCCCTTGGAATGCTTGCAGAAGAGAAAATCACCCTTGAGATGATTAAACCAATATATTTCCCCTCTCAAGAGCAGGTTATAAGAGCCGTGATGGTTGGCAAGGCAGATGCTGGTGCGGTGAAATCTGGACTTTTTGAAATTTTTATGAAGAAAGGGTTAAAGTCGATAAAAATTTCATCTCCTCTTCCAAATTTTGTCTTTTGTGCATCTAACAGAGTACCTGAACAGGTCATTAAAGCCTTTACGGATGCCCTTATTAAGATCAAACCTCTTACAAATCCTAAGCACATGAAACTTACCGAGAGATGGGACCATGAAATTAGAAATGGCTTTAAACTTCCTCATGCCTCCTATGTGAAGGATGCTTCTAAAATCCTTGAATATGAAAAATTGGTTAAGTAATGAGATCAAAATTTAGAAGCATAACTTATCGGGTATTGATCCCCCTTATCGCAATAAGTGGAGTTTTGCTTTCAATCACTTATTTCATCGTCAAAGATGTCTTAGGATCTCTCCATGATGAATATCGTTATCTGTATACCTCTAAGCACGCCAGTGAGATAAAAACAATAATCGATCTTGCCATATCAGAGATTACATCTCTGGGGTTACTTGAAAATGAGAAAGTTAAAATGGCTAAGGAAAAATCAATTTTTTACGACGTAACGCTTTATTGGGAGAATAATTCCTTAGAGGGTGTTATTTTTAGCTATGATGGATCGGTAATTCATTCATCTTTGGAGTCTTTACAGCCCTCAGACCTTGTAAAATACCTTTCTTCAGATTACTTTGTGGTGTCCACTACCGATAGGTATTATCATGGTTTTGTCATCAATGTGCCCGTATGAAATTCAAAGATTGTTACGTTGGTGCATTCTGCTCATCTTTTAGTGGCAGAGCAAAATCTCAAACTCGTTCCAATTATCTTTGTCGCTTATACGTTTATCCTGATGGTTTTCATCCTGACTATCTTATATCTGTACATCAAAAGACCACTTTTCTCTATCACAGAGAGGATTGCAAAACAACAGAATCTGCCTTCCTACGGGGTGTTGGAATTAGACTTTATCTCTGAACAGTACAATGCCTCTTTTGAAGAGATAAAGAAGTTTAGAGAGATAATTGAATCTGCCTTTGACATGGTAATCCTTACGGATTACGATGGTATCATCTCCTATGTAAACCCTGCATTTGAAAAAATCACAGGTTACCATAGTACCGAAGTGATAGGTAAAAGCCTCTCTATTTTTTTTGGAGAGGGATCGGACAGCGATCTTTATAGATCCATATTGACGACTGTTAAAGGGCAGGAGGTTTGGAAAGGTGAAATCATCACTAAAAAGAAAGATGGGTCATTAATACATACATCAAGCATCTTGTTCCCTGTTTTTCTGGAAAATAATAGATTAATCTGTGCAGCAATCCTAAGGGACATTACTCAAGAGAAGCTTTTGTATGAACAGCTTCTACGGGTGCAAAAATTAGAAGCAGTAGGTTCTTTGGCCGGAGGTATAGCCCATGACTTTAACAATCTACTTACCTCCATATTAGGGTATGCTGATATTTTACTTATGCGCAGTCAGAAAGGAGATTTTTTATACAAGCCAGCTTCTATTATTAAAGATGCTGCATTAAAGGGTGCTTCACTTGCTAAGGAAATACTCTCAATTACAAGAAAAGAACCCCTGAAGGCACAACCTACAGATATAAGCAAATGCATAATAGACACCTTAGAATTAATCAAGCGTAGCACCCCCAGTGATATCATTACTACTACACATCTAACGCCTAACTTACCCAAAGTTATGGCTGATCCAAATCAGCTCTCTCAGGTGATTATGAATTTAGCATTGAATGCAAAAGATGCTATGCCTGACGGGGGCATCCTCACAATAACTACATCGTTGGTAGAAGACGGCGAAGGTGAAGGAGAACTCTTAAGAGAAAAAGACATAAAAGGTGGTTCATTCATCAAAATCACGGTCTCAGATACAGGTACTGGGATAGATAATAAGATAAAAAGCAAGATCTTTGATCCCTTCTTTACCACAAAAGAACCAGGCAAGGGAACAGGATTAGGACTCTTCATGGTGAATTCAATTGTTACCAATCACGGTGGCTTTTTGAGTGTTGACTCTAAGGTCGATAAGGGCACTACATTTAACATCTATCTTCCTGTTTCAGAGACTACAACGCTAAGTGTATCGGAGGAGCAGAAGGTTGAAATATCTCCTGCTACTATTCTCGTCATTGATGATGATCAAAAAATCATAGAGCTTTATAAAGACCTATTAGAGCCCTTAAAACACACAGTACTGACAGCATCAAGTGGTGAAATAGGCATTAAAATTTACAAAGAAAACAAAGAAAAGATTGATTTGATATTATTAGACATGATTCTTGTTGATATGGATGGAAGTGATGTGTTTAGCATTCTAAAGGACATTAACGAGGAAGCAAAGATAGTGATATCATCAGGTTACACAAAAGAAGGTATGGTTGACATAAAGAAATTACTGAATAAAGGAGCCTCAGACTTTTTACAAAAACCCTTTACACAAAAAGAACTTTTAAAGGTAATGGCTGATGCGCTATATCAGCGCCCTAAAAATTAATGCTATACCAACCGTCAATTTCATCTCTGTTCAAGTTTTTTAGGCTATTTTTCAAATTGCATCATCTAAACTTGATGCCATTTAGTAGGTTTGCCAGACCCACTGATATTCCTAACCATCCCTGATAACCAAAGCTCATATCACCACAGAGGTAAAGCCCTTTAAATGGGGTTACATTTGGTGGAATATTTAGAAAATGATTTTTTCTGGACACGATGATCCCGCCAGCATTGAATCTACCGAGGAATCTTTTGAAGGTGAGAGGTGTGGCTACAAAGGACTCCTCAATCTGACCTGAATCGATCTGGAAGGTCTGGGAGACCACTTGCAGGATCAGGGATCTTAACATTTCCTTGACTGAACCATAGGTCTCTCTGTCTAATCTCAGCCAGTCAGACACCTTTGTGTGAGTCGATACGGTAAAGGCAGTGCGTAGGGGATTCTTTGTTGGATAAAGGGAGATGAAGATCTCCCTGGATATGAGGGGTGAGATATCCAGATCAATCAACAGATAAAATGCCCCTTGGGCTTTAAGATCCCTCACCACACCATAGAGGATCAGGGCACCATTATCATTAAGTAACGGACTGAAAGATTCCAAGTATCTCTTGATCTTTTCATCTCCTATCACTTGGGTCTCTTCGAGGAAGGGATAGGCTAACACCACTTTTGAGAACCTATGGCTATTGGCATTGCTGTGTAAGACGTAGCCATCCCGAGTCTTCAATATGCCCTCAACCGGGGAAGAGAGTAAAAGTTCTGAGCCCCTCTCTTTTATATCATCAGCGATGCCTCTAAAATCGAAATTCTGATCCGAGATACCACTAAACGGATAGCCTAAAGAAAGAAGCATTATCAGGGCATTGATGTCATCAATTCGTGTCTGTGCAGTTATCATCAGTTGGGAATTTATAAACTCAATGTAATCCCTGTCTAATCTATCGTAGTATCTCTTGAGATAGCTAAGTGCAGGTGTCAGATATAGGTGACCAAATCTAAGGGATGCCCATTTCAGATATTTAAGAGTTGAGAGTATTGACCTTCCAGATGATAGATCAAAGGTCGGAAGGCTCTCAAAAAAGCCAAAGGTCACATCATAGACCCTCTTCCAAAATTTTACATGTCCCTTATTTGGATAGACCTCGTTAATCTCCTCTATCGTCCTGTCAAGACTGAGATATCTCCTCACCGTGCCCCTCGGACTGACGACAATTATTGATGGATCTAAGATCTTGAAGTGTTGTTTGATACCGGTCTCTTTAAAGAGTGCGTAAACAGGAAAGGAAGGTTGTAGCCCTGGGATGGTTGTTGCACCGGCCTTAAACTCTACACCGCCTCGTATGAAACTCCCTGCACATCCTCCGAGGGAGTTACTCCTCTCAAAGAGGGTTACATCAAATCCTGATTTCTTAAGCAAGAGGGATGCAAATGTGCCAGCAATGCCACCACCAACAACTGCCACATCCATCAGACATTACCTGCAGTATTTAGTGAAAAAAGTCTGTCAATGATAGTTATCATCAATTTTGCCTCATCTATTTCTCTGAAAGTAAGTAATCAAATCAGAAAGGTCAGATCCAGTAGTCTGTGAAAAAAATCGAAACATGCCTGTAACCTTATTGTATCACGGCTTTGTAAGATATGGCACCCAACATGTATCCAAATACACCCGTGCCAGACATCTTTAATAAGTAGGGAGGACTATCAGACAGTGGATAAGAAGAACGGGATCTTGGAAGAT
>JBDNDH010000160.1:0-4431 GCA_046719235.1 Thermodesulfovibrionales bacterium | reverse complement strand
TGCAACAGTGATAATCATCTCTACCAGTGAAAAGCCTTTATTGTCCTTTATCTTCCACCTCATAGCCTCATGCGCCTCCTTTTTGATTTTAATAAACTTCATTATGACTCCCAATGTCTATCAATAAAATGAGCCAATTGCAAAAGTAATTTTCCCCGCCCTTGAGGGGAGGGGACTAAGGGGAGGGTGAATAAATAAGTCATTAATATATCCAATCTTACACCCCCACCCTAACCCTCCCCCTCTTCAAGGGGGAGGGTTATCATTGAGTTAACTCCCTCTTCAATGGGTTATCGTTCAGTTTACTCCCCCTCAAAGGGAGAGGGGTTATCAGGCTATGGCATTCAATATCAGTGCAATAATCATGCCCTGACAGTAACGGGTTTTAGGTGCCTGTTTTAAAGGGATTTTTTTATTGTCAGACAGGCTTATTGTGTAATAGCCTTCATAGTGGTATGTAATGGATTACATAGATTGAGATACCCCTGGAGGTAAATGGCAAGAATTGAATATTTTGGTAACAAAGGAGGGTTTTTATATTAGGTATCTAATCGTCTCAGGCAAAAGAGGGTTAGCCCTTTCTCTTATCAATCTTGTAACATCCCCCACCGCTTAACTTTGCATACTTTTTCATCTCTGATGCAATCTCAGCCATCTCACCGTAATGTGTAAAATTGCGATACTGATTTGTAACGATGCCGATTGAAAGCCCCATTATCGGAAATTTCTTTCTGACACCCTCTCTATCTACCGAATCTATGAACCCCCTAAGCCTATCATCAGTATCATAAAAGGTGATGACGATCTGTCTAAAGATATTTATTATCTCTTGAGAGAGGTCTTCAACGATATCAACGGAGCATATAAATACAAAGTCATCACCGCCGATATGCCCTACAAAACTGTCGTGAGTCTGTGATTGTCTTACTGTGTTGAGTATTAACCTTCCAAGCATCTTTAATACCTCATCGCCTCTACTAAAACCATACTTATCATTGTAGGGCTTAAAATAATCGAGGTCTGTGTATGCCACTGCAAATATCTCTTTTTTATCAAGCCGATGTTGTATCTGTTTTGCAATAGTGATATTGCCCGGTAGCCGTGAAAGCGGATTGGTCTCTACAACCCTCTCTGCCCTGTTTAGACACAGGGTTGTCAATGGGATCGTCTCTTGCTCCAAATAATCAATCCTTAGATAATCGTCAAAGATGAGGAAATCATCCTCTGTAAATTCATAATCCATAGGAACGATGTTTATGATAGGTATCTGGGCAAAGATTGGATCTTTTTTTATCTCTTTTACAATTGACCAAGATATCCTGTCTTCTTTGCCTAAATCAATCATGATGAGATCTGGTAAGGAGTTATAGATGTAATCAAGGGCAAACTGAATGCTTGAAAAAAACAGGAGATTGTAAAGGGGGTCTAATCTCTGACTTAATGTATTTTTGATTACAGGGTTGTTGGATATTATCGCAATAGCCTTTTTGTTAGTCATCGTCTAAACTGAACTCGCCAGTATCTGTAAGAGAATCCTCCATCTCCATGAGAATATCCTTTATATCCTGATCACTTAGACTTAGGGTCTGCCAGGCGGTAGGATTGATAGTTGGTATGAGGTAATCACCACCAAAACCAAAACCTTTAGCCCTCACGAGGATATCCGCAAGGTGTATAATTGCAGTCTGAATAGGAAAGTTTTTTGAGAGTTGAGGTTTGTGATGATACTCAATTATCTCCAGCAGATTCTTTGGGAAATTCCATCTATTACCAATCCATGCCCCAGATTCTGCGTGTGTTACAAAGAATAATTCTTTTTCAGAGTCCATTAAAAGCCTTGATTTATCAATAGATTTTTTGATAAGTGCCTTGTAATCATCTTGAAATTTAAGTCCGAGTGCAACCTTACCAATATCATGTAAGATACCAGCTACGGATACCTCCTCAACATCACCCAATCCCTTTTTGGTTGCTATAATCCTTGCAGTGACCGCACACCCTATGGAGTGTTCCCATAGACCTGCCATCGTCTTCTGCATAGCCTCAAATACAGATACACCCAACAACATACCCTTTACGACATTTAGCCCAAGCAATATCAGTGCTTGATTAACAGATGATATCCTACCAGGAAAGCCATAGATAGGTGAATTGACCACCTTGATAACCCTTGAGGTCAGCACAGGGTCATTTGATATAAAACTACCTATATCGTTCAAAGAAACCTTTGGGTCTTCTATTACGCTGAGCAGGCGCCTTAATACACTTGGTATCGTAGGGAGGGTGTCAATCTTTTCTATCTGTGCCCTGAGATTCCTTGTATCTATCATTTTTCTTGATAAACCTCTTCCACATGCTCAAGCATGAGTCTTTTTAACAGTCTCATCTGCTCAGTATCTGCAGATTTTGAAAATCTCTCTTCAATCTCCTTTATAGTCTCTTCTTTGCTCTTTGCCTTCTGTGACGAGCCATCTACAAACACCGCAGATATATTCATGTTGCTAATCTTATTAATCATCTGGTCTGTCAAGACAGTGCCCTCTCCGAGCATCACCATACCTGCATCATTAACGACAGGTTTGATGAGTTTCATACCTGGTTTCAGATGTGTAACAGGAACCTTAGCCACAGAATCCCTCCTGACTTTTTTGTTTTGTATTATATCATTAATAAAATCTTTTTTCAGTCCATATATTGCCAAAACAAACAAGCCTTTTGGGTCTTTCACATTTCATAAACAAAAATTTCAAAAAGAACCATTTTTACAATCATATAGATATGGTAAGACCCAAGAATAAGGTCCTGCCGGGCATCGGCAGGCCAACAAAATCATAGTAACCCTTGTTAAACACATTCTTACCCTCTAAGAACATATTTATATCAAGGTTGTCTAACTTCACATGTTTGATTGTCTTGAAGTCAACTAATGTAAATGAAGATTGATTTAACCTCTTTTGATGTGTAACCGCAATATTATTGTTTATTGCCTTAGATAACTTGGATGAAAGTATGAGACTAACCTTATGTCTTAGATAATTACCATAGGTGGTTTGACGGTTGATTTCGTTATCCTGATCAAGCCATGTATAATCTATCTTCAGGATGTTTTTAGGGTTGATGTAGAGTTGTGTACCTAATGTAAGACCTATCGTGTCAAGTTTATCTATATTCTCAGAAACCCACATGTCACCAGCCTTAACCCAATCTATAATATCTGTGCCCCACCTCTTGAAGATGGTAAATTTACTACTAATATAATCTTTTGAGAAATCCATCCCTGCCTCTAAATTGTAGGCAGTCTCTGGTTTGAGATTAGGATTGCTTCTATGAACAGGGGAGGTGTAATAAAGCTCGGTATAACTCGGCAGTCTAAACGAGCGGTTGAAGGCGGCTCTAAACTTTACATCATCACTCAACTTATATGCGATAGCCATTGAGGGTGAAAACTCCAGCCTATCCAATTGGCTAAATCTGTCAATCCTTGCATCAATGCTTGCAATAATCTTGTCTGTTTTGTCTGTGATACCCACAAAAATAGCCTGATAATCCCTGTGATGCTTGCCCAACCGTGTGCTGTCTATACTGTCAAAAGACATATCCATTCCAAAGTTTATTGTCTTGTTTTTGTATCCATATTGAAATGGGAGGAGTGTGTTTATAACATTTGTCCTGTGTGTGTTTTTGTAAAAATCAGGATTTGACCTATCAAGTATGTAGTAATCATAGCCGTGACGATATAAAATAGATGGCTCAAATACAACATCACTGATCTTTGTCTTTAACCTGCCTGACAGGACCGTGGTCTTGGTATTTTCCCACTGTAACGGATATCTGAGGGTATAAAAGCCATTTGCACCAAATCTCTTATCGGTATATCCAGCAAAAAGGCTCAATACCTTTGTATCCATATTCATCTGAAAGGACTTGGTCTCAAAGTCGGTATTTAGTCTGTAACCATTTCCTTTTTGTGAATGTGCAGAGAGATTGAAACGGATATCATCCTTTTTTAAAGAAAGCGATGCCAGACCATTTATATAACCATCACTACCGATGGAAAAGATTCCTCCAAAGGTCTTATCAGATTCTGACCTTGTTACTATGTTTATAACACCACCAAAACTCCCTGCACTATAGTACAAGCCCGTGCCTGCTGGTATTATCTCTATCCTCTCTATATCTGTGAGGCTCAAAGGTATGTTAAGGTTATGATGACCTGTCTGAGGGTCATTGATCCGCATCCCATTTAAGAGTATGAGGGTGTGTTCAAATCCCCCACCCCTTATGCCAACATCAGATTGAATACCAAAAACCCCCCTCTGCATGACATCGACACTACTTATATACCTCAACACATCAGACACAGAGTGCACTGGGTTTGATTGAATCTCATCTGCATAGATTACCTCCACATGTCTTGGTGAGTCTTGTGAC
>JBDNDH010000016.1:0-11457 GCA_046719235.1 Thermodesulfovibrionales bacterium | reverse complement strand
GCAACCGCAATCCTCTATGAGGGGTTAAGGTATCTTGGTGCAGATGTAGATTATTTCATACCCCACAGGATCAATGATGGATATGGTTTTGGGATGTCTGCGGTTACATATGCAAAGGAGATTAATGCGACACTTGTCATTACTGTTGACAGCGGTATTACCTCTTTTGATGCCCTTTCTTATGCAAGACAACAGGGTTTAGACGTAATAGTAACAGACCATCATGAGCCCCTCTTTGACGACAGTTTAATTTTGCCAGATGCATATACGATAGTTAATCCAAAGATAATGCAAACAAGGTATGAACCCTATAAACTGCATGATCTTTCCGGCTCAGGTGTAGCATTTAAACTCGTTCAGGCACTAATTGATGATATTGATAGACTGATGTCTATGTTTGACCTTGTTGCCATTGGCACCTCTGCAGATGTGGTCTCTGTGTTGGGTGAGAACAGGATTTTTCTGTCGCATGGAATGAGACTAATTAAAGACGGCAGCAGAATAGGGATTACCAAACTCAAAGAGATATCCGGAATGAAAAATGGTGATTTCAAGACCTATCACCTCAACTTTCTAATCAACCCAAGGATAAATGCCCCAGGAAGGGTCGATAACCCCAAAGATGTGGTAAGGATGCTGATTTCGGATTCTGTGGATGAGGCAGAAAGGATTGCAAGATGGGCTCATGAGATGAACCATAAAAGAAAGCAGATTGAGGAAACGGTTCTTAAGGATGCGTATGAAAAGGTTGAAAAGATGGGGTCATTAGGCAATGCGATTGTGGTAGCAGGTAATAATTGGCATTTAGGTGTAATAGGGATAGTGGCATCAAGGCTATCAGAATACTATTGCTTGCCAACATTTGTATTTAGCATTGAAGATGGTATTGCCAAGGGTTCTGCAAGAAGTTACAACTCTTTTAATGTACTTGAGGGACTAAAAAGATGTTCACACTTACTGGATCGTTTTGGCGGGCATAAACAGGCAGCAGGGATTACTATGAAGGCAGGTAATCTTGAGCAATTCAGGATAATGATTGATGATATTGTAAAAGAGTTAAGCGATGGTTCCAAGGAGCCTTTCATAATGGTTGATGCGGCTGTAGATTTAAATGATATAGATGTAGGTCTTATTAGAGAGATATCACAGCTTGAACCCTTTGGTAACGGTAACGAGGAGCCACTCTTTGGATCAAAGCTCCTTGAGGTTGTAGATTCGAGGGTGGTAGGCAATAACCATCTCAGGATGAACGTTAAGCAGAACGGTAGGGTTGTGAATTGTATTGCCTTTGATATGGCTGGGGAGATAGGTGACATTCAAGGGGGTTTTATCGATGCGATCTTTGTCCCAACTTTAAACGAACAATACAATAACCAGCTGCAACTACATATCAAGGCCTTTAGACCTTCAATAGGAGGTGATGCAGAGATATGAGGGTATCTGCTGTTGATATTATTCAGAGAAAGGGGCGGGAAAAGATAACTGTGATCACTGCCTATGACTATCCTTTTGCACGACTGGTGGAGACTGCAGGGATTGAGGTTATACTTGTAGGGGATTCTCTCGGCATGGTAGTTCAAGGAAATGAAAATACATTGCCGGTGACTATGGATGAGATGATCTACCATACCAAGATGGTTACAAGGGCAACTAAAAAGGCTATGGTAATTGGAGATATGCCATATATGTCTTATCAGATCAGTACAGACCAATGCATTGCAAATGCTGGACGTTTTTTAAAAGAGGCAGGGGCAAATGCCGTAAAGCTTGAAGGAGGATCTGAGGTTGTTGAGTTAGTAAAGGCGCTCACAAGGGCAGAGATACCAGTGATGGCACACATTGGGCTTACTCCTCAGGCGATACACAGGATGGGCGGATACAAGGTCCAAGGCAGGACTGAAGAATCAGCTCAGAGACTCATTGATGATGCAAACAGATTGCAAGATGCCGGTGCATTTTCTATAGTCCTTGAGGCTATTCCCAGCGATTTGGCACATAGGATAACAAACATGCTGGAGATTCCCACTATTGGTATAGGGGCTGGTAAGTATTGTGACGGTCAGGTTCTTGTTTTGCACGATGTAATAGGGCTTTTTGAGAGATTTATACCGAGGTTTGTAAAGACATATACCAATGTCAGTGAACCTATTGTAACGGCATTGAGACTGTATAAGAAAGAGGTAGAAGAAGGGGTTTTCCCGTCAGAACAACATTCTTTTTGAAAATATGCAAATTTGGAGGGGCAATGAACGATTATTTCAAATGGGATGATAGCCTTTCAGTAGGGATTATGGAGATTGATGACCAACACAAGACTCTTATCGGGTATATAAATCAACTCAAATCCTCGCTTGATAATCCAGATGAAAAGGTAAAGACACTTCAAGAGATCCTCGCAGGACTATTTAACTATACGGTTTATCATTTCTTTTCCGAAGAACAGATTATGGAATCAATAGATTATCCTTTTTACCCAAAGCACAAGACCGAACACATTGAATTTACCAGCAGAGTTATCAAGTATATAGAGATGTTTACCAGTGGTAAGGATGAGATTGCAGAGGATGTCTTTGATTTTCTGAAAAAATGGTTAACAGGACATATTATGAATACAGACATGGCTTTAGGAGATTACTTAAAAACCCATAAGCCTAATACAGAGGGGGTATCATAATGGATAAAAAAAATGTCTTAGTGTGCGTTAAAAAGGATATACTTCACCCAATTGGCTGGGCATTGAGGGAGTTTGAGAAGATGATTACAGTTAGGTATGTGGATAACACAAAACAGATTGATGACCTTTTTGATGCAGGGATCGGATTTTGTGTCTTGATTATAGATTCAACTCTCCAGGACAAATCAACCTTTGAATATATAAAGTCATTTAAAGACAGACATAAGAACCAAAGGATACTTTACATAGTATCAGAGGGGACAAGGAAGGATGAAATACTTGAATTAATCAAATCAAAGATTGTAAGCGGGGTCTTGGTCAGACCCTTTACTGCTGAACAGATGTCAGATTATATCTATAAACTTTGCGGTTTTCAAAAGCCCACAGAGGTCCCTTGGTATATGCAGACAGGGATAAAATAACCCTATGAGACTCGCCACTGCACATCAGATGAGAGAGGTTGACAGGATTACCATAGAGGAGTATGGTTTATCTGGTGTAATACTTATGGAGAGGGCGGGCGTATCTGTATCGGACAGGATATGCACTATAGTTGAACGAGATAAAAACATAGTAGTCATCTGTGGTAAAGGCAACAATGGGGGGGATGCATTAGTAGTAGGTAGAGAGATGACAAATAGGGGTTATAATACCATCTGTTATCTTTTTGCCTTACCAGAGGAACTAACAAAGGACTCTTACTTTCACTACGAACGTGCAATCAAATACGGTGTAGATGTAAGAAAAGGCGAAAGTTTCTTTGATGACATACAAGACCTCAAAGATGTTGTATTGGTAGATGGGATATTTGGCACTGGATTGGGTAAGCCCATTGATGGCATCTTCAAGGACCTCATTGATGCTATCAATACGATGGATGCTATGGTCTTTTCAATAGACATACCCTCTGGTGTGTGTTCGGATACGGGTTTTAGTATGAAGGTAGCCATTGATGCAGACTACACAGTTACATTCAACACTGCTAAGGCAGGACACTTTTTAAATGATGGGTTACTCAAAAAGGGTAAGTTATTCATAGAAGATATAGGACTGCCAAGACGTGTTATTGATAGAGTTTGTTCTGATACATTCTTGATTGATGCTGAGATGGTGATATCAAGGCTTCCCAAGAGACCCGTGATCTCAAGCAAGCATGACTATGGACATGTCCTTGTGATAGCGGGGGCTCGGGGCAAGAGTGGAGCATCCCTTATGTGTAGTAGGTCTGCATTAAGGTCAGGTGCTGGGCTTGTGACATTGGCATCATCACGATCACTGATTGATTCTATACAGTCTGCGGTTCTTGAAGAAATGACGCTTCCATTGCCAGAAGACGACAATGGCATCTTATCAAAAGACGGATTATCTCAGGTGCTACAGTTTGTCAATCAAAGGGCTAATGTGATTGCCATCGGACCAGGTTTAGGTCAGGGTGATGGGCTAACATCTTTCATAAAAGACCTTATTTCTCAGACTACAAAACCATTGGTGATGGATGCCGATGCGCTCAACGTGATCTCAAGAGGTGATGTAATAGATACACTGAAGAAGGCAAATGCACCGATTGTTATTACACCACATGAGGGGGAGATGAAAAGACTTACCTCAGAGATACATCGTGATAGGATACGGTGGTCAAGACAATTTGCCCAGAGGTCAGGTGCTGTAGTATGTCTGAAGGGTGCACCAACGATTATCTCAACACCAGATGGACGATCTTATATAAATTCCACAGGTAATCCAGGTATGGCAACGGCTGGTTCAGGTGATGTGCTCACAGGATTGATTGGTGGATTGATCGCACAGGGACTTACCGTAGAGGATGCTGCAGTTGCAGGTGTGTATGTCCATGGTCTTGCTGGCGACATCGCAAGAGATAGATACGGTGAGCATGCCCTTATTGCTGGTGATATTATAAATTGCCTGCCAGATGCCTTTAAGGATTTATTAAACTAAATACAAAAGGCAAAAAGATTAAAAGCAAGATTTTGATGCCGTCATTCTTACTTTTACGCTTTTGAACATATCACATCATGGACTTTAGGGTTATCAATAACGATTATAATGCAAGGACTGGCTTAATCACTACAGGTCGGGGTGTTATCAATACACCTGCCTTTATGCCTGTAGGCACAAACGCTACTGTAAAGGCCTTGACCACAGATGAGGTATTGCTTACAGGTGCTGATATATTGCTTTGCAATACCTATCACCTTTACCTGAGACCAGGACACAAGATAATAGAGGGGTTGGGTGGTCTACACAGGTTTATGAACTGGAACAGACCTATTCTTACTGACAGCGGAGGATTTCAGATCTATAGCCTGTCTGGTCTAAGGAAGATAACCAGTGAAGGCGTAGAATTTCGTTCACATCTTGATGGTTCAAGGCATTTTCTTAGACCCGAGGATGCTATAGAGATACAAATCTCTTTGGGGTCAGATATCATGATGTGTCTTGATGAATGCACACCATATCCTTCAACCTATGATTATGCGTTGAGATCCCTTGAACTCACCACCCAATGGGCAAGGCGGTGTAGGGATTACCACAAAAGTATTGTAAATCCTAAGAAGGGGACATTATTTTGTATCGTCCAAGGTAGTATGTATAAAGATTTGAGGAGGTTATCTCTCGATCAGTTGATGGATATAGGTTTTGAAGGATTTGCGGTAGGGGGCTTGAGTGTGGGTGAGTCTAAGGATGAGATGTATGAGATCATTGACTTTATAGCACCACTATTGCCGTCTGATAAGCCAAGATACCTTATGGGTGTGGGTGATTTGGTGGATGTATTAAAGGCAGTAGAGGCTGGGTTTGATATGTTTGATTGTGTGATGCCCACCAGAAATGCCCGTAATGGGACACTTTTTACGAGCAAGGGTAGGGTGAGTATTAAAAGGACAGAGTATAAGGACGATCCAAATCCACTTGATCCAAACTGTGACTGCCCAACCTGCAGATATTACAGCCTTGGATATCTTAGACACCTATTTATGTCTAAGGAGATACTATCTATGAGGTTAAACTCCCTGCATAACCTCTATTTTTATCAGACATTTTTCAGGGAAATGAGGATTTCTATTGGGCAAGGTAGATTCTCCGATTTTAAAGGCAAGTGGCTTGCCGTGTATGCTTCTTAGATATCTCCAGTGAATATCAACAGATCCTTGTGAGCTGTTCACCAGTAAGCATGTCTATAATCCTCTTGCCACCAATGGTTGTATTTAATAGGACCTTCGGTTTTCTGCCTATAGCCCTGTCTTTGACCTCTCCAATTATCATAGAATCTCTGCCCAAAGGGTTTGTCTTCATTATTGATAGGATCCTGTCAGCCATTTTATCTGAGACGATGGCTATTAATATGCCCTCGTTTGCGACGTATAGCGGGTCTAATCCCAAGAGTTCACAAGCACCAAATACACCTGATGGGATAGGGAGGTTTTCTTCTACTATCTCTATGTCGTATCCGCTCTGAAGGGCTATCTCCTTGAGGGTAGTTGCCACACCGCCCCTTGTTGGGTCTCGCATCATCTTGATGTATGTATGTTCAGTCAAAATGTCTCTTGTTAAAAGGTTAAGTGGTGCGGAGTCTGTCTTTACAGGGGGCTCAAATGTTAAGCCATGTCTTTCAGACATGACCGCTATGCCATGATTACCAATACTGCCACTTACTATAACCTTGTCTCCGCTTTCAATCCTATGTGGGCCTAAGTCAATCCCATCTTTGATTATTCCTATGCCTGATGTGTTGATATATATGCCATCACATCTACCCTTGTCAACTACCTTAGTATCTCCTGCAACAATCTTAACTTCCGCAATCCTTGCAGACTCTGCCATAGAGCGTAAAACGGTTTGAAGTTTATCTAACAGGAGTCCTTCCTCAAGGATGAGCCCAACTGTAAGACACAATGGGGTTGCACCCATAACTGCAAGGTCGTTGACGGTGCCATTGACAGCGAGGTCTCCTATATTGCCGCCGGGGAAAAAGAGTGGTGATACCACATAAGAGTCTGTGGTGTAGGCGATTTTCTCATCTGTTTCTGTCTTTACTATGGCTGAATCGTTAAATTCATTTAGACTAAATAAGGGTGCTATTACGTCTTCTATAAGTCTGTGCATAAGTATTCCGCCACTTCCGTGGCCTAATAGTATCCTGTCCATTATCTCACCTTTTTATTGTAATGATATCAGAGGCTGGTCCCTCGATTTTGGGACCTACAGAGGTTATCTTGTATGATTGTGAACTTTCTGTCGCTAGCTCGGTAAATATGGGGGTGGTAACAAAGGCTATCTCACTAAAGGTTCCATCGGTCATCATCTTGTAAATCTTGTAACCAATTACCCATGACTCGGAAGCCTCTTTCCAAGTTATGAATATCCTATCCTGTGTGGAGGTGTAATTTAATATCTTGGGTTTTGAGGGGATTAGATCCTTAGATGATATGGTCAGTGTGTTTGAAGGGATTCCGATATGTGTTATCTGTCCCTTGAATATGGGTCTTATGTGGTAATACGATATATCTTCTGCCTCAACGCCTATCTTAAAGGAGGTATCTTGAAGGGGTTGTGGGTTGATTGGTGTGGATGATGGTTTGTCAAGGGAATAAGATTTATAGATATTGTAAGAGACCATAAGATTACAGTCTGAATCAACGGTTTTTATAACTGGTTTTTCCCATGAAATCTCAATATAGTTGTCATAAATCTTGTGTCTTATAGATATCTTCCCCTCAGGCAAGGGGCAGACCTTGGCTTCTATATCAACAGAAGGGATACCAGCAATCCCCCTCTTGTTAATCCCGTAAATCCTATATCTATAAGTCTCTCTCTCTTTGATATCGGTATCTATGTATTGATTTGTCTCAGCAGAGACCTTTATATTTGATGTCTTTTTATCATGAGATCTTTGTATGATAAATCCCTCAAGACCCTCACGCTCTCTAACAGGGTAATCCCATGAAAGGATGATAGAATCCTCAAGCCTTATGGCACTAAAATCGCTAACAGCCTTTGGAGGTTCGTATGGTTTGAGGGTTGGTGCCGATTTTTTGCCACATCCCATGAGACAGAAAAGAGATATTAAAAAGATAGCAAGGAGACGACTCATGCCTCTTTCTTTTCTTGTTCTTTTTCAGGGGTTTCTTGGATGGTTAGGTCACGGGTGAATTCTGGACATTTTCTGCCTGCTGGTAAGGAAAATTGTTTTTGGCATGTGCCCCTGTAAGCACATATAATGCACATTTGTTGCCCTGACATATCTTGCCTCCTATGAACTTATTATCTTTACTAAAACCCTTCTATGACGGGGTCCGTCAAATTCACAAAAGAAGATAGACTGCCACGTGCCAAGCATCAACTTGCCATCCTCAATGATAACACTTAAAGACACGCCAGTTAATGTACTCTTTATATGTGCTGCGGAGTTGCCCTCGACGTGTAGGTAGTCTCCTTCAAAAGGTATTATCCTGTTTAAGGTGCTTATAATATCTCTCTTGACTGACGGGTCTGCCCCCTCATTGATAGTAATCCCGGCCGTTGTATGAGGTACTAATAGGTAACATATCCCATCATTTGTGTCTGACTCTCGGATTATCTTTAAGACCTCATCGGTGATATCAACAAACTCCGTCCGTGATTTTGTCTTTATATTGATTGTCTTTGTCATTTTAGTCCCTCCAGTAGTTCCTTAATTGTCTTGTCTTTTAATGGGTGTCTGATATCTGGGGCTATGTCACACAAAGGTCTAAGGACAAATGCCCTTTTGTCCATCAATGGGTGAGGTATAGTGAGGTGATCCTTTTCTATAACCATGTTGTCATATAATAGTATATCAATATCAATAATACGAGGTCCCCATTTAAAAGTATGGGTCCTGCCAAGTTCCCTTTCAATGTCTTTTGATACCCTTAGTAATTCATCAGGGGGGAGATTAGTGTGCCCAGTTATAGCAACGTTTAGGAAGTTTGGTTGATCTCTATAGCCCCAGGGCTCTGTATCATAATAGTTTGAGACCTTCTCTATGGAAACCCCCATTCTTGATAAATATTCAATTGCCCTTTGGATGTTTTCTTCTCTATCCCCTTGATTAGAACCAATACTTAAAGCTATGAACGGCAGGTTTTTTATAAAACCTCCTTCATTCTCTTAATAGCCTCTTTTATCCTTTCTACTGGTTGTGTGAGTGCAAATCTAATATATCCTTCTCCTGGTGCCCCAAACCCAACACCAGGGGTGCAGAGGACACCACATCTTTCAAGTATGTGGGTAGTAAAGTTTGTAGAGTCATATCCATCAGGTATTTTTACCCACACATAGAAGGTGGCTTTTGGTTTTATGTGCCTTAGCCCTATATCATCAAGACCATCACACAGGGCATCCCTTCTCTGTTGGTATATTTCCCTAATGGGTGCTAATACGACATCTGGTGTATTTAGGGCTGTGATACCCGCAACCTGTATTGCCTGAAATACACCTGAATCTATGTTGCTTTTTATCTTGCCAAGCCCAAAGATAACGTCCTTGTTTCCAACAGCAAATCCAAGCCTCCAGCCTGTCATATTGTATGTCTTTGAGAGGGAATGGAACTCCATTCCAACCTCTTTTGCACCTTCAAACTCTAAGAAACTCTTTGGTCTTATACCATCGTAAAAGATCTCCGAATAGGCACAGTCATGACAAACGATTATGTTGTATCTATCTGCAAAGTCAATAATTTTTTTAAAGAAATCATCTGGTGCCAAGGCTGCTGTGGGATTGTTTGGATAGTTAATAAAGAGTAGTTTTGCCCTTTTTCTCATATCCTCTGGTATTGCATCCAGATCTGGTAGGTAGCCATTGGCTTCTAAAAGTGGCATGTTATAGACCTCACCACCAGCAAAAATAGTGCTTACTGGATATACAGGATAGCCAGGCGAAGGCACCAATACAACATCACCGGGATTTATAAACGCAAGAGGAATGTGTCCGATCCCTTCCTTTGAGCCAATAAGGGTAAGAACCTCTGTCTTTGGATCAAGACTCACATCAAAACGTTTTTTATACCAGTTAGATACAGCTACCCTAAATTGATACATCCCCTCGTAAGATGGGTAGCGGTGATTTTCTCTGTCGTCTGAGGCAGCCTTGAGTGAATCTACGATGTGTGAGGGGGTTGGGATGTCTGGATCTCCGATACTCAGGTCTATTAAATCTACACCCTTTGCTAAGGTCTCTTGCTTCATTTTATCGATAGTGGCAAAGAGATAGGGAGGTAGATTTTTTACCCTATCAGCAAGTCTCACTTCTATCATATTTTAGTATCCTCCTGTGTTTATGATAATTTTTTCTTTAATAGTTCGTTTACTACCTGCGGATTTGCCTTACCCTTTGTTGCCTTCATTACCTGTCCTGCAAAGAAGCCAAGGAGTTTGGTCTCACCATTTTTGAATCTTTCAACCTCTTTTTGGTTTAAAGTCAATATTTCATCAATGGTTTTCTCTAATGTGTCAGTATCGCTTATCTGTATAAGTCCTTTATTTTTGACAATAACCTCAGGGTCATCGCCTGTGTTATACATGTCATGTATGACCGTTTTGGCAATCTTACCGCTTATGAGACCGTCTTCAATCATCTTGATAAGGCTTGCAAGTTGATTTGGGGTGATTGCAGTCTGGGTTATTTCCTTATTGTCTTCATTCAAAAACTTCAATAGTTCATTAATTATCCAGTTTGCCGTAGTCTTTGGGTTTACCCCATATCTTACAGTTTCCTCAAACCATCCAGCAAGGTTTTTGTCTGATGCCAATATCTCTGCATCGTAATGAGTAATGCCGTATTCTTTGACGAATCGAGATATCTTTTTATCAGGCAGTTCAGGCAGGGAGTCTTTTATATCCTGTATCATCTTGTGATTTGTAATGATGGGGACTAAATCTGGGTCTGGGAAATATCGGTAGTCGTGTGCCTCTTCTTTGGAACGCATAGGATATGTCTTGGATGTGTTTGGGTCAAAAAGTCTTGTTTCCTGTATTATCTTACCGCCATCTTCTAATATCTCAATCTGTCTCTTTATCTCATATTCAAGGGCTTTTTCGACAAACTTGAATGAGTTCATATTCTTGAGTTCCACCTTAACGCCAAACTCCTTACTTCCTAATGGTCTTACAGATACATTGGCGTCACATCTCAAAGAGCCTTGTTCCATATTACCATCACAGACATCTATGTATCTTAGGATGCTTCTTAGTTTCTTCATGTATTCTGAAGCCTCCTGAGGAGTTCTAATATCTGGTTCAGAGACGATCTCCATGAGCGGAACGCCTGTTCTGTTTAAATCTACAAGGCTGTATGGGTTTTTGGCATCGTGGATATTTTTTCCTGCATCTTCTTCTAAATGTATCCTTGTCAGATTTATCCTTTTTGTAGAACCATCTATGACTATGTCTATGTAGCCCCCCTCACAGATTGGTAATTCATATTGGCTTATCTGATAATTTTTTGGGAGATCAGGATAAAAATAATTCTTTCTTGCAAACCTCGTATAGGAGGCAATCCTTGAGTTTACAGCTAATCCTGTTTTTATGGCGTACTCAAGGGCCTTCTTATTCAGCACAGGTAGTGATCCGGGTAGCCCAAGACACACTGGGCAGGTTTGTGAGTTTGGATTTGAACCAAAATTCGTAGAACATCTGCAAAATATCTTTGTGTTTGTGGATAGTTGAGCATGAACCTCTAAACCAATGACTGCCTCATATTGCATCGTAAAAAGATTCCCCTTTGACTATTTTTTTGTCGGATAT
>JBDNDH010000159.1:0-4442 GCA_046719235.1 Thermodesulfovibrionales bacterium | reverse complement strand
ACTCTGTAAATCAATGGTAATTATGAAATCGTCAACTTTCTTAAGCATAAGGCATAAGGATCTCTGGTTGATTATCTCCTGAAAGAAGGTCGTTACATCGTTAAGTTTACTCCCTTAGATACAGGATTTGGCTACCCCATGCCTAAAAGTAGCAGTTATGCTATCACAATGTGGAAATATCTTGCAATTTTCCCTTCTATCCAATCAACCAAATGTTCTCACGAAGGATGTCAAAGGGATACAATCTGTGAGGTGGTAGATTATCACCGTCTCTTTGTCAGCAGGGGATCTTCAATCAGGTCCCCTTTTTAATGCCCTTTACGGCAAAGTCTGTACCTCAATGATTGAATTGCCATGTTTTCTATCCTTATGACCTCATCAAGGCAACCCTGAAATCCGTCTCTTGATGCTACAAAAACGCCATGTCCATATACTATTACTGCATGAGAACGTGTCATTGCATCTGGCACTGTATTTACCAATGCGGTTGGTCCCGTGCCAATCTCCCCAGAAACGATGGGGATACCCTCAAAATACCTGTCTTTTTTACAGGATTGGTAGCACATATCTCCCCTCATACAGCCCTTTTCATCACAGAGCATTGACTGGATTACGGTAAAAGGTGGATGCCCATGAAGTATGTATCTGAAATCAGTCTTTTGATATACCGCCCTGTGCGTTGAAAACTCCGAAGACGAGGTCACGCCAGTAGTTGAGGTCATATTTAATGGGACGATATCAATATTACCTTCCAACTCATCAAGACTACTACCAGTCTGTGTTATATGTATAGCATTGTCTTCAACAAAGGATATATTGCCAAAATAAGAATCTACAAGCCTAAGGCTAACCAACGCCCTACCAACCTCAAATATGGAGTTTTCCCTCAGAGATATGTGCTGGATATCACTTATGTATCTGAAGATGTCTGGTGTTCTTGTCTCTACTTGTGATTCAATCTGGTCTAAAAAGTATTTTATAAAAAGACTAAAACATGTAGAACTGAAGTTTACATACGCCTGCTCTGGTGATATCATACCATAGGAGATTATCCTGCCATCCTTTGACACAGCAGACCTCCTCTTAGACAATGCATCTATAAGAGACATGGCGGTTATCTCTCTTATTACTGGGATATCATGAAGAAATGTTCTCGTCTCACAGTCCTGCGGTATGATACAATTCCCGTTACCGACAACAAGATACTCAAGGATCTCTCTGTATGGGCTCTTTGGCTTGGCGATGATGATGGAATTGATATTTAATTTATCGAATACCGTCATTAGGTCTCTTGTTACCTTACGATTTGAATAGACCCTGTCATCACAGGCCGCAAAGGTTGTGTCCTCTGGGTGAGAAAGCCCCTGTGTGTTGAGTTTATTGAGGTACTTGTTTATCAGCCTCTGCATCTATTATTCTCCCGTCCTCATCAGCACCCCTTACCTTGTAGTATCTCTTTACCGCATCTAAAAATTCCTGCCTGTCTATCGGTTTAATCCTGATATTGTCAGAGAATGTCCCTTCTTCGTTAAAGAAACGGCTGGGAAGGTCATCATCCTTTGAGGTAAAACCATTTGAGTTGTTTAGCTCCCTCTCTAATCTGCATATCCTCTCTCCGATTTTCAATAGACTTTGGACATCAAGGCTAAGACCTGTGACAGCGTTTAAGACCTTTACATACTCCTCTACTGAGACCGCAAAAAAGACAAATTTACAGGCAGTCAGGGAATCTACAACGGCGTTTGTATCCTCTGCAATCTTGACTATACGAGCCTTACCATCAAATGAAAATCTATCAGTGGCAACAGGTTTCCTCAGTATCTCATGGCTTATTGGATATGCCCTGAGATGACACCCTCCCCTACTTGACACAGCATAGCCCAGTGCCATGCCGTATGCACCCCTCGGGTCATAGGCTGGCAACTCAAGCCCCTTAACAGACATGCTAAGGTGCCCCATATCCAACTCATTGGCATATCTAAAGGAACCCTCTCCTAAGATATAGCCTAAGGGACCTCTCCTTTGGGCTATGTCATGTATGAGGGGAATTATCTCTTGCGAGATATCCTTTTTATCCATAATCTCCTTGTAACAAGCAATTGTGGATGCAGTGCTAATAGTGTCTAACCCGTAAAGATTACAAAGTCTATTGGCATCTACAATTATCTCAAGGGAATCACAACAGTTCAATGCGCCAAAGTGTGAGAGTGTCTCATACTCTGGGATGATGGTGTGATTATTTGAGGTCTTCTTGCAGTGTATCGGACAGCCCTTACAGCCACTACCCTTGGGTTTATATCTCTCTGAGATAGTGTAGGCTGAGTATCTTGATGAGTGTTCAAAAAAGGTCTTCCTAAAGTTATCTGTAGGCTCAAGCCTTCTTGCGTGGATCACATCCACAAGACAGGCCGTTCCGTATCTACTCAAGCCAAATTCACCGAATATTGAAGGAGATGCCCTCAAAAGCCTCATGATATCCTTGACTGCAAGATTCAATTCCCTCGGATTTTTTACTGATACAGAACCATCACCCCTCACGGCTATGTATTTCAGTCTCTTGTAACCCATCACGGCACCAAGTCCACCCCTGCCCGAGTGGTAATGCCCATCATCAAAGGCTATGGAGGCATACCTCACAAGATTCTCCCCTGCCACACCAATTGAGGCTGTAGAATATCTACCAGCAAAGTGTTGGAAGACCCTTTTTGTATCCATACCGCCTGCCCAACAGGCATCCTCAATCCTTATATCCCTTCCATCAATGACAATACCTGTCCAGTCATCTGCCCTGCCCACTATCTCTACGAGGTCAAAACCTGCCCTTTTTAGAGATGCCCCAAGGCTCCCGCCTACAGAGGAGTCAAACACCGTATTTGTAAGAGGTGAACGACTTACGACAGACATCCTTCCCGATGTGATAGAAGGGGTAGATACCAGTGGACCTGTTACAAATATTATGGGTATATCCGCTGAAAAAGGCTCTTGAGTTATCTTAGCAGATATCAACGCCACCCCAAGCCCTCTACCACCTAAAAATGACCTACAGAGATACTCATCCGTATCGCAGACCTTAAAAGTCCTTGTAGTGAGGTCAATCTTGAGATATCTGCCTGTGTAGCCAAACATGATTAAGTATAAATACTGAGTTAGACTTTTTAAAAGTTGTATGTTTCTACTACACTACATCTTAAGGATATAATATCTCGGGGCAAACATGATAAAAATTGTATATACCATCTTGCTTAGCCTTCTTGTGTTGCCAGATACTGCCCTTTGCATCCCATCTTTTGAGGAGGTAAGGCAGGGTTATAGGTCATCTGAGGTGTTAATATATGATAGGCACAACAGGGTAATCCAATCAGTGAGAATAGACTATACAAAGAGGGCACTTCAATGGGTAAGCCTTAAGGATATCTCACAAAACATGATTGACGCAGTATTGATCTCAGAAGACAAAAACTTCTTTAGACACAAGGGGGTAGATTGGCTTGCATTGGGGTCTGCCGTGTTTGAAAACATCACCGGAAGGTCAAAAAGGGGTGCAAGCACCATAACGATGCAACTTGCAGGGATTCTAACTGGAGAAAAAGGCAAAAAGGACTACACAAGAAAGTTAAGACAGATAAAGACTGCTAATGAGATTGAAGACACTTGGACAAAACACCAGATACTTGAGGCATACCTCAATCTCATATTTTTTAGGGGGGAGTTGCAGGGGATATCATCTGCCTCAAGGATACTCTTTGACAAATCAACCGACGCATTAACCATTGTGGAATCTGCAATCCTTGCATCCCTGATCAGACAACCAAACGCATCACCAGACAAGGTGGTGATTAGGAGCATAGATATCTTAAGGAGAATGGGCATCTCTTATGATGCTCAATGGATCGAAAAGATTGTTTATGAACGGCTAAATCGTAAAAACACCCATAGTTCAACTGCCACAAACATTGCCCCTCATATCTTAAAACACCTTAATCTAAGTTCCTTTCAAGAGGTAAAAAGCACAATAGACAGAGACCTGCAGGCATATACCACTGAGACATTGAAGAAACACCTTCTAACACTAAGGAAAAACAATGTAAATGATGGCTCTGCCATAGTGATAGAAAACAAGACAGGCAATGTATTGTCTTATGTTGGTAATACATCAGATACATCATATGTTGATGGGATAACAGCCAAACGTCAGGCAGGCTCAACCTTAAAACCATTTTTATATGCCCTCGCCTTGAGTAAGGGCATATTACATGCATCATCACTACTTGATGATTCCCCTATAAGCATAACAACAGAGAGGGGATTATACCTTCCTAAAAACTACAGCGAGTCCTATAAAGGGCTGGTCACATTGAGAACCTCCCTTTCATCATCTCTTAATATTCCTGCTGTAAAGACTCTTGTCCTTGTGGGCGTTGAGGATTTTTATAATCATCTCC
>JBDNDH010000158.1:0-4443 GCA_046719235.1 Thermodesulfovibrionales bacterium | reverse complement strand
CATAAGGGGACTCCTTATTTTAGGCGAGCCTCTAAGGATTCATTTCTAATGTTTTTAAAGAACATCTCAATATAATCTGGCCTCTTAAGCCCATAGTCAATCATAAATGCGTGCTCAAAGACATCAAGTATGAGGATTGGCTTACAGCCTGACAAGTGGGCAACATCGTGCTCGTTTATCCAGCAATTAAAGAGATTGCCATTTGACGTGTCTTCGTAAAGCACTACCCACCCAATGCCTCTCATCGTGGCAGTTGCCCTGAAGTCCTTTTCCCATTCTTCAAAGCTCCCAAAATACTGTGCCACCTTCTTACCAAAGACACCATCTTTTACTATCCCTTTACCGCCAAGATTTTCAAAATAATACTCATGTAACCTCATGCCATTAAACTCCCAGCCAAATCTCCTCTTTAGCTCGGCATATTCCGGGGTTGCTGCCTTGCCGTCTTTTAGCATCTGGTTGAGAATTTCCGATATCTTGTTTGTGTTTGTTACATATCCTTGATAGAGCGTAAAGTGATTTTTTAAGAGCGTTTCACTAAAACCCTCCATCCCCAAAAGGTTTGAATAATCCTTTGCTGTGTAAGGCATATCGTCTCCTCCTTGTTTTTTTATTTCAAGTATAGGATTATAGCCTAATGAAAGAAAAAATAGCGATAGCGTGGGATGATCGGTAATTTGACCTCCAATCTTTGCTTTAAAATGCCAATTGGAAGGGTCTTTTGTTTTTATATAAACCATAATCCTCTACTCTTGATCTTGTAAAACTCTAAGGTTCTATCATCAAACCTAAACTTTGATAAAAACCCCAACTCTTTTATAGAATATTTAACTACATTAAGATGATTGACTATCCAAATATAAACCCAGAGATAATTAGATTTGGTCCTTTTGCAGTCAGATGGTATGGACTGATGTATCTTTTGGGTTTTATCATGGCTTACCTACTTGTGAGACTGCAAATAAAACATAAAAAAATCCCTGTCCATAAAGATTTCATTGAATCCATGTTTTCATACATAATCATTGGTCTATTAATAGGGGCAAGGCTGGGCTACGTCCTGTTTTACAATCTGGATTTTTATATTCAAAATCCCTTAGAGATATTTGCTGTCTGGCATGGAGGGATGTCTTTTCATGGTGGATTGGCAGGTGCCATTATATCTGGATATATATTTGCCAGAAGGTTCAAGGCGCAGTTTTGGCAGATGGCAGATATAGTAGTGGTTACTGCGCCAATAGGATTGGGTCTTGGCAGGATTGGTAATTTTATCAATGGCGAACTCTATGGAAGACCCACAGACCTCCCATGGGCGATGGTATTCCCATCTGATCCCCTGCAGATACCAAGACATCCGTCCCAGATATATGAGTGCATACTTGAGGGTGTGGTATTGTTTGCAATCTTATGGTTATTAAAAGACAGGGGCTTTAGGCATGGTGTTTTAACAAGTATCTTTTTAGCACTTTATGGCATCTTCAGGTTTATGGTGGAGTTTGTCAGACAGCCTGACGGCTATGTTAATCTTATTGTCTTTCAGGTTACCACTGGGCAGTTTTTAAGCCTATTGATGATAATCACATCCCTTTTCATCTTTTTTGCCGTTTATAAACAGAAGACGGTTAGTTAAAACGAACTGTCTATGGCAAACGGGACTGTTGAGAAGTATTGGTTAAGGAAATCATTGAGTTTTGATTTTAGTATATCTATTTCTGAATGATTGACCTCTTTGTAGATTGTATCTGCTATAGATAGGAAGGTTTGCATTATATCAGGGTCAAAGAAAGAGCCTGCTCCCTTTATCATGATTTGAAGAGATTTATCAATACTAAAGGCTTTTTTATAGGGACGAATACTTGTTAGGGCGTCAAAGACATCTGCAATTGTAAATATCCTTGCGTTAAGAGGGATTTCTGTTCCCTTTAGCCCTTTGAGGTAGCCTGAACCATCATACCTCTCATGGTGATATTGCACCACATCAAGTGCGTCGTTTAACCATTTATAGTTTCTAACTATCTCTGAACCATGACTGACGTGCGTCTTCATGATTTCTAATTCAGAAGGGGTGAGTTTACCTGGTTTAAGGAGTATATTATCAGATATTGCAATCTTGCCGACATCATGAAGGAAAGCCCCTTTTATCAATCCTCTTACCTGCTCATCGTCAAGGGCTATTTCTTTTGCAATGTATATTGAGGAAATGGTAACCCTGTAATTATGACTACTTGTATCGCTATCTCGCTTGGCAATGACACTACCGAGTGTCTCAAGCATACCGATATTGGCATTGAAAAGTTGGGTGGCAAGGGATTGGAGATTTTTGTTGCTTATCTGGAGCTGTTCAATAAGGTTTTCAAGTCTCTGCTGCCTTGCTTCTAATTGTACGATCATCATACCAAAGGACTCTGCAAGCATCGATATCTCGCCCGGATACTGATTAGTATCTGTGAGGCTGAAAAGGGTATCTATATTTCTGTAATTACCCTTTGCTACCTCTTCAGAGATGGAGATAAGGAGTTTTATAAGTTTTTTATCTCTTAAGGAATCCAACCTTATCTTCCTTGCCTTGCATTATCCTCTTAATATTTGAGTGATGGCTGATGAATATCATTACTGCGAGTATGGTTGCAAACAAAACCTTTTCTGGACTTTTGTCAAGCAATAAGACAAAAAATGGAGTAAGTGCAAAAGAGACCAATGCACTGAGGGAAGATATGCCAGACCATCTCAGTGTAAAGAGCCATGCAGTAATAGTCAATAACCCTGCGTGGGGGACATAGGCAAGCATCATTCCAATGCCTGTTGCAACCCCTTTGCCACCCCTAAAGCGTAAGAACACAGAGAAGTTATGCCCTAAAACTGCAGACAGCCCTGCTATGCCCTGTAGAGTTGATTTTGCCTCAAGGATATAGGTTCTATCAAAAAGATTTATCTCATAAATCTGTGTTGATAATGCACCAAAAAACAACTGACTTAAAACAACTGGCAGGATACCCTTTGATATATCCCCCACAAGTGTTATGAGAGCCTCTTTTTTCCCCACAGTCCTCAAGACATTTGTCGCCCCAATGTTTTTACTACCTACCTTTCTTAAATCTATACCCTTTGACCTTGCTATCAAAAGTCCGGTAGGTATTGAACCTATCAAGAACGACATCACAAAAACCGCTATTATGATATTTAGATCTGTGCCCATTAGATATTTCTCCATAGAAAGACTGTGTATCTATATGCAGATAGTATTGCAAAGATAAGAGAGATGTATATCAACACAAGCCCAACATCATAGAAATCTATATTTACCACACTGCCTGGCAATAACAAGAATACGACTGCTACCATCTGTGTAGCAGTTTTTATCTTACCGCCTTTTTCAGCAGGGATTACAATGCCTTTTACAAGACCAGCCACCCTTACCAATGAAATCAGGAACTCTCTACCTATTATAACTACTGCTATCCATGTAGATATCCTGACCATGTCAACCAGCAATATAAGTGCTGAGATGATGAGCATCTTATCTGCTATGGGGTCTATGATTATGCCAAACTTTGTTATCTGATTTGATCGTCTTGCTATATAGCCATCTAAGAAATCCGTGAGCGAAGCCAGCAAAAAGATAGTGATGCCGATTATAGGACTTTGAGGGGTGAAATACAAGAAAAATGGTATTAAGGCTATTCTTAGAAATGTTAATGTAGTGGGTATATTAAACCTGAAGATATGCATCAATCACACCTTGCCACTTGCCTTGAGATTTAAGTATGAGTTCACAAACTTCCCTTACAGCACCTTTGCCACCTCTTTTTTTTGTCACATAATGGGCAATCTGCCTGAGTTCATATACGGAATCTCTAACTGCAATGGCAAGACCAACCCTCCTCAGTAATGGGATATCATTTATGTCATCACCTATGCATGCTATCTCATTATCATTGAGTGATGTCAGTCTCTTTATCTCCGAATATGCCATAGACTTATCGGAGGCATTTTGATATATGTATGTTATGCCTAATTCTCCACCCCTTTTTTTGATAATATCAGACTGTCTGCCTGTTATCAGTGCCGTCATGATGCCACACATGTGGAGTATCTTGATGGCATGGCCGTCTTTGACATCAAACGTCTTGATTTCAGAGCCATTGCTATCAAAGATAATAGTGCCATCAGTAAGCACGCCGTCAACATCCATAATCAAAAATTTTATATTGGATGCCCTTTTAATTATCTCATCTGGTATCCCAATCTCAGCCAGTTCAGTTGAAATTTTCATCATACTTGTAATACCTCCCCCTTAAACAATTACAATACACTGCTGAACATGGATAAAAAGATAAGGTCTGAAAACAATATTTTTTGTATCATCTTTCTTGTGATTTTTTTATTGTTCTCTTTTAATTACACCGAGTTCTGCTCTGTTTATGCCTCCGATACAGATATCAA
>JBDNDH010000157.1:0-4444 GCA_046719235.1 Thermodesulfovibrionales bacterium | reverse complement strand
GAGACGACTCAAAACGCCAAAGGATAAAACTGATTGTAACTGGCATTGCATTTTGAATGGCAAATACTGCAACAGTAGTCATCAGTATCAAAAGCACGATTAGAATTGCCATATGTTTGGGACTCCTTTAATTGCTGTTCTAAAAACCGTATTCCTTCCACCTCTTATCTACCAAATCCTTGACGTCTTTAGTCATCTCAATCTCCATAGGCCAGTCCCTCATCATGCCCTCTTCTCTGGTCTTTCTGGTTGCATCAATACCCATTTTTGCCCCATATCTTGGAAAGTTTGCTGCATGATCAAGGTCATCAAGTGGTCCTTCAGATATGATTACATCCCTTTTCCAGTCAACATTGTTTAGGACCCTCCAAGCGGTGTAGGAGATGTTTTGAACATCAACATCTTCATCAACAATAATGATAAGTTTTGCAAACATCATCTGTCCCTTACCCCAAAGACCATGAATAACCTTCCTTGCATGACCGGGATAACTCTTTTTTATTGAGATAATAACAGCATTATGGAAAACCCCTTCCATCGGTAGATTTATATCATTAATCTCGGGGAAGTCTAATTTGAGTAATGGCAAAAAAATCCTTTCGGTCGCCTTCCCCATATAGCAGTCTTCCATAGGGGGTTTTCCAACTATCGTTGCGGGATAAATGAGGTCTTTACGATGTGTGATGCATTTTACATGAAAAACCGGATAGTGATCCGCAGGAGAATAAAAACCTGTGTGGTCTCCAAATGGTCCTTCAATGGCTGTCTCGCCAGGATTAAGATACCCCTCTAAAACAATCTCGCTCTGGGCAGGGACCAAAAGGTCTGTAGTGACGCATCTTACCATCTCAACAGGCTCTTTCCTAAGAAAACCAGCAAATAACATCTCATCAACCGCCTCAGGTAAAGGGGCAGTAGCCGAGTATATCACAGCGGGGTCACCACCTATGGCGATGGCAGCAGGCATTACTTTGTTTATTTTTTTGTATTTTTCATAATGTCTTGCACCATCTTTGTGGATATGCCAATGCATTCCTGTAGTATTTTTATTGAAGACCTGTATCCTATACATCCCACAATTTTGTCTTTGGCTGTCAGGGTCTTTGGTAAATACCATAGGCAGGGTTATAAACCTCCCTTCACCAATCTTGCCATCATAAGGCCAACACTTGAGGATTGGGAAGATACCTAAATCAACATCATCTTCTTGTATAACAACCTCTTGACAAGGGGCTGTTTTCACCGTTTTTGGGAGAAATCTCGAAATCTCAAACAATTTCGGTAACATCGCCAATTTCTCCATTAGGGTTTTAGGTGGTGATTGATTGAGTAATTCCTGTATTCTCATAGCGATATCGTCTAATCTATTCACCTCAAGGGCAAGGCACATCCTTTCAAAGGATCCAAAGAGATTTGTAACAACTGGAAATCTTGAGCCACGAACCTTCTCAAAGAGCAGTGCCTTTCCACCATCTTTTGACTTGCACATCCTATCGGTAATTTCTGTTATCTCTAATATCGGGTCAACCTCTACCGCTATCTTGTGCAATAGACCCCTGTCTTCCAAAACCCTTACAAACTCTCTGATGTTTTTATATGCCATGATTAAAAATTATATAATATTGACGAAAAAAAAGCACTATTTGACAATGTCTTGCTCATCTGGTAGCATTAATGCTCATCATGAGCATAATTGTGGTAGATAACAATCCATCTAACCTTGAGATTATTGATAAAATCCTTAAAAAAGGTGGGTATCAAGATGTCATTCTATCCTCAAACATCAAGGATGCCATTTCTCTGGCAAATAAAGGTGATGATGCCCTTACTGCCTCAGGCATAAACCTTATACTTATTAATCTTAAATCGGAAGATGCAATAAGAGACTGTCAGATACTAAAATCTATCAATTTCTTTGACGAAATACCCATCATAGCAACATCCTGCATAAAGGATATAGGGAACTACCAAAAAACACTTGATATCCAGATAGACGAATGTATTACCGACATAAATAGTGAGGTAGAGGTCTTGATGAGGATAAAGACCATCCTTACCCTGAAATATGAGATAAAGAGGAGGAAGGCTCTTGAGAGAAATCTTCATGATATGGCAAACCAGTTGGAGCATTCTAACAATGTCTTAAACATGATATCGTCTCAGGACGGGCTGACAGGGATTGCAAACAGACGTTATTTTGACACCTACCTGAGCAACGAGTGGAAAAGGGCTATGAGAAATGCCTCTACCGTGTCTCTAATTATGATTGATATAGATTTTTTTAAGGCATATAACGATATGTATGGGCATCTCAAGGGGGATGAGTGCCTCAAGGCAGTTGCACAAGAGATACAAAAGACGCTAAAGAGGGGCAGTGATGTAGTGGCAAGATACGGTGGTGAGGAGTTTGCAGTTGTTTTGCCTGGAACTGACATCAAAGGTGCCATGATGATTGCCAAACTTATATGGGAAAATGTTATGGCATTAAATATCAAACACGAGGCATCAAAGGTTATAAACTATGTAACAATAAGTCTTGGTGTGGCATCAGAGATACCTACATTAGGGTCAAGTCAAGATGACCTCATCAGAAAGGCAGATATGGCATTATACAAGGCAAAAAATGCTGGCAGAAACAGGATTGAGAAATGGGATGATACGATGCAGGACAACCCTTTAAATTCTAATACAATATCTTGTAATATAGAAGAAAAAGAAAGAGAATAAGGATATGCTCAAAAAAATAGTTATTATCAGTTCATCAGCAGCCATAGGGACACTCATAGGATTGTTGTTTGGTAAAGGTGATTCAACAAAAGGAGCAATCAAAGGTGCTTTAATCGGACTTACTGCTGGAACCTTGGCATCGTATCTAAACACCATCTGTGAAGACACCTCAATACTTTACTATGGCAAATCGTCAGGTCTTTACGAGGGTGCTGATGAAGATGTGATCATTTAAGTAGAAACCTTACCGCATGTCTAAAGAGATTTTATGAACCATATTCAGTGCCACGATCTTTTCTTGATTATGAATTTAGAGCAGGTGTTTTCATGCTTCTAAAAGTTAATCAATCTGTTATAGACAAAAGACCAACTTGTATGGTGACAAGACTACTCGAGATAAAGCCACTTAATTTGAGATATAAGGCAAAAAGAATAATGGAGGTATAAGTTTAAGAGGGGTAAGTTATGAGAATAACCATGTCACAAAAACTGTTAGGTTTAGTTGGAGCATTAGTAGGTATCATGCTAATAGGCACCATAATGGCATACCTATTAATGACGAATGTCATATCTACATTTAAGGAGTTTGAAAATAAGGATGTTACGCTTATAAAATCTGCCCTTAACTCA
Source organism: Thermodesulfovibrionales bacterium (assembly GCA_046719235.1). Lineage (GTDB taxonomy): Bacteria > Nitrospirota > Thermodesulfovibrionia > Thermodesulfovibrionales > Dissulfurispiraceae > DUZI01. The sequence continues at coordinate 1,087 of JBDNDH010000157.1, read as the reverse complement.
CAGGTCAATTACGGTCTTACCGTAAGGGCATTCAAAAACTATCTAATCAGGAAGGATAAGAAGCACATAGATGAATTTACGTCATCTATACAGGCTATGAGAAACGACCTTAATACTTACAATAAACTGTCAGAGACTGAAGAAGAGAGGGCAGCAGTAAAGGACGCCCTTGAGAAGATAAACACCTTTGACAAGGTCTTTCACGATATGGTTAAAGAGCGTGAAAACAATAATGATATTTTTGGGGTAGATAAGGTTTATGGCAGACCTGCAGCACCTGTTTATGAGGCTATATTAAAACTGGACAAGATATCTGAAAAGAAATACAACGATAAGAAAACGGGGTTAGATAAAAGATTCAATGCAATGATTATCTTACTGATATGTGCCTTAGTGTTTGCCTGTGCGTTTTCAATCATACTTGGAAGCATAATCTCTAAAAAGATTGTCAGGGCTATAAATCTAACAAAAGAGGCATCTGAACAGGTCGCATCAGGAAATCTCACAAGGGATGTGATCGTAGTCAGCAATGACGAATTGGGTGATATGATGCAACAATTCAATCATATGATAACAAGATTAAGGGAGGTATCTACCAAGATATCCTCTGCATCAAATTCATTAAGGAGAAGGTCTGAAGAAATGTCAAAGGATACAGAAATACTTGACCATGGGCTGAAGGATCAGGTTTTGCAGGTAGAACAAGTTGCATCCGCTATAACAGAGATGTCACAAACCGTTGCAGATGTTGCCAAAAATACATCGGTTGCGTCACAGGCGTCAAAAGACACAAATCTAATAGCCAGCAAGGGTAAAGAGGTAGTTCAGAACACAGTAGAGATAATAGAAAAGATTTACTCCACTATCAACGAGGCAGTGGAGACAATTGAGGCATTAGGGAGGTCAAGCGAAGAGATTGGAAAGATAGTTGATACTATTAAGGATATCGCTGACCAGACCAATCTTCTTGCCCTCAATGCAGCTATAGAGGCAGCAAGGGCTGGTGAGCAGGGGAGGGGTTTCGCTGTAGTTGCGGACGAGGTCAGAAAACTTGCTGAACGTACATCTGTAGCGACTAATGAGATTA
>JBDNDH010000156.1:0-4451 GCA_046719235.1 Thermodesulfovibrionales bacterium | reverse complement strand
GCGGGCAAGTTTTGGGATTGCCTGTTTATGCAGAATGTGGAGGACTCATGTATCTTGGCAAGGGTATATGGATAGATGAAAAATATCATGAGATGGTAGGGGTATTTCCGATTGATTTTAAGATGAACTCCAAACCTCAGGCACATGGATACACGGAGATTGTGGTTAACAAGCCTAATCCTTTTTATCCATCGGACACTACCATCAAGGGACACGAATTTCACTATTCATCTGCAGAGCTTGTTGACAGTTGGGATACGTTTGCCTTTACTATGAAGAGGGGTAAGGGTATTATTGAAAACATGGATGGGGTTTTTGTAAAAAATTGCCTTGCAACATATACCCATATACATGCCTTTGGATGTTTAGAGTGGGCAAAAGGGCTGGTAAAAAAGGCGGAGGAGTATAGATATGGACTTTAAATATGTGCCAGAATGTCCTTTTTGTATGAGATTCATCTCAAGACCATCGGAGATAAGGGTTGAGTTTGGTTACATTATCGGTGGTAGGTGCCTCTGTGGTGCTGTCTATGTATGCGACCCTACTGGCAAGAACCTCGGGGAGGTTTTTATGGATGGGTTGGCATACTTTTTTGGGAGCTGGGATGTTGAAAATTTAGAGTCAGAAAGGGATTTTTTTACTGTTGAGATGGATTATGATCTAAACAAACATTGCATCATCAGTGTAAAACAGGAGGGGCACTCCTCTGGTAAACTGCTTTTTATAAACGATAAAGATGTCCCTAAGAAAAGGGAGGTAAAGGCGATGAATATGTCAAGCAGAGAGATGAAGTCAACCCTTGAGAGACTTCTCAATGATATGAATTATGATGAAATTGCAAAGATGGCAGCAGAAAACAGCACTGTTATCAGTAAGTTGATATCTATGTCGTATGATAAAGAGAGCCTATTGACCTGGAGGGCAATAGATTCTCTGAAAGAGATCTCAAGGGTTCTCACCCCGATAGACATCGGACTCATGCGAAACATAGTCAGAAAACTTCTCTGGTCCATTACGGACGAATCTGGGGGAATTGGCTGGAGTGCATGCGAGATGCTTGGCTCAATAGTATCTGCATATCCTGAGCAGTACTCAGATATCATACCGATCATATGGTCTTTTAGGGAAGAAGAAATCTTTAGGGCTGGTTCTTTATGGGCTATGGCACAGATAGCAATGGTTGATCCATCGGTCTCAGATATGGTATGTGGCGATTTGATGGCGATGTTTAATGATAAGGATTCAACTGTAAGGGGTTATGCGGTTTTTTGCCAGTCTGTTTTGAAATGTAATATAGATATCAAGGATATATCTGAAAAATTATCCAATGATGATGGCAAACTACTATTTTATGATAACGGATACCTCAAAGAGTTTACCGTATCTTCTTTGGTTAAGAGATTTATTTACGGCTTGAATTAATAATTTAAATAATTTGATAATTTATTTTTATTTGACCTCTATTAACAGCCTATATTATTGTTTATGTCACTTTTATTAGGGGTTGAAATTAAATCCTGTCTTAAATCTCAAAAAACAATAAAGGAGGTCGTAAATGCCAACAATTGAATTCCAAGGCAAACAACTTGAGGTGGATGAGGATGGTTATTTAGTCAATCTTGATGACTGGGCACCGGAGCTTGCTACACAGCTAGCAGCAAACGATGGTTTAACCCTTACTGATGCCCACTGGGAGGTTATCAACTTCTTAAGGGATTATTACCAGAAATATCAGATTGCACCGATGATCAAGATCCTCGTAAAGGAGATTGGCAAGGTGATGGGTCCTGAAAAGGGAAACACCAAATATCTCTATGAGTTGTTCCCTGATGGTCCTGCAAAACAGGCATGTAGATATGCAGGTCTGCCAAAACCAACAGGCTGCGTATAACAGATACGAGGGCGTCTTTGTCAAGAAAGACGCCCTTTTCAATTTCTGCTTGGTCTAATATAAAACAAAAAAATAAAATAGGGGTAGGGGTTATCTGTAGATGAGTGTGCAGTCACTTCTGAAGGAAAGAAAAGAGAAACTTATCAAGAAGTGGTTTGATTTAGTTGCAGATACTTACCCTCCACAAACATCGGAGTTCCTTAAAAGCAAAAAAAACCAGTTCCTAAACCCTGTAGGTTTTTCGCTCAAGGATGGATTATCAGGTATTTGTGATGAGTTGTCATCCAATATGGATGAAACCTCACTAAAAAAATATCTTGATGAGATAATCAGGATCAGGGCTATCCAAGACTTTTCACCCTCAGAGGCAGTTTCCTTTGTCTTTCAGTTAAGAAATGTCTTTGAGGAGGTTTTGTTTAATGACTTAAAAGATGAAGACAAGCAAACCCTCAATCTGATGATTGACAAGGTTGCCTTGATAGCCTTTGACATTTATATGCAGTGTAGAGAAGACCTTTTTGAAGTCAGGGTTAGAGAGGCAGAAAAGAGAAACTTTAGATTACTTCAAGTGGCAAATCAGCTCATGGAGTTGAAAGATGAGAGGGTAAATGCACTTGTTACTGGCGTAATTGATAATGAAAAAGGAGAGGGGTAGACATGATGATGAAGATGTTAGTACCTTTGGCAGTAGTTATTGTTCTAATAATTGTCTCCCTTGCCGGAGTTGAGGCGGCAGGTTTGGAATCGATCTTTGGCATAGTTATTCCTTATCTTGCCTTTGTCATCTTCGTAGCGGGGATGATCATTAGGGTGATTGACTGGGGTAAGAGCCCTGTGCCATTTCGGATTACGACCACATGTGGGCAGCAACAGTCATTGCCTTGGATTAAGCAGGACAAACTTGAAAACCCTTCAACATGCACTCAGACCTTTGCAAGGATGTTGCTTGAGGTTTTCCTGTTTCGCTCGTTATTTAGAAATCTCAAAACAGAGATGCATGATGGCAAGGTGGTATATGGTTCAGACAAATGGCTTTGGCTTTTTGCCATAATTTTTCATTACTCTTTTTTGGTGGTGTTCATAAGACATATAAGGTTTTTTGTAGGTGAGGTCCCAGAGATCATCCATATAGTTGAGGCATTAGATTCCTTTTTCCAGGTTGGTGTGCCTTTAGTCTATATCACAGGCTTGACATTAATTGCAGGTGCGCTCTTCTTGTTTTTAAGAAGGATAGTTATACCTCAGGTAAGGTATATCTCCCTGCCAGCAGATTATTTCCCGCTGTTTCTAATACTTGCAATAGCAATAACCGGAGTGTTGATGAGATACTTCACGAAGGTAGATGTTGTGGCGGTAAAGAATCTTACACTGGGATTGGTAACCCTCAATCCACAGATACCTGAAGGAATAGGTGTGATATTCTATGTCCATTTCTTTTTGGTATGTGCCCTTTTTGCATACTTCCCATTTAGCAAACTTGTGCATCTTGGTGGTGTATTCTTAAGCCCAACTCGTAATCTTGCCAACAACAGCCGTATGGAGCGTCATGTCAATCCATGGAATTACCCTGTTAAGGTGCATTCCTATGAAGAATATGAACACGAATTTAAGGATAAAATGAAAAAAGCTGGCTTGCCAGTAGAGAAGGAGTAACCATGGCAAAATTTACTAAAAAACCAAATGATCTTATAGCAGATATTGATTACAAAAAAATGCCTGCTACCGATTGGATGGATACTCCTGTAGAGTTTAAGGAGCATACATACTGTTGGGGTGCGAAGGGCAAAAATTTAGCTGAGGTTGACTTCCCAAATGCCCGGGATTGGTCTCCAGCAGAGGAAGATTGGAAATTACCACATGACTGGGAAAATACAGTCATGGAGGCTATCAAAGATAGGCTTAGCAAGTACCGTTCATTTAAGTTGTTTATGGACATATGTGTGCGGTGTGGTGCCTGTGCAGATAAGTGTCATTTCTACATAGGGTCTGGTGACCCCAAAAACATGCCTGTCTTGAGGGCAGAACTCTTTAGGTCTATCTACAGGAGATACTTTACTGCCCCAGGAAGGATATTTGGCAGGTTGGCAGGTGCAAGGGAACTCACACTACAGGTTCTCAAAGAATGGTGGTATTATTTTTACCAGTGTACTGAGTGTAGGAGATGCTCGGTGTTTTGCCCTTATGGTATTGATACTGCAGAGATAACTATGATGGTGCGTGAATTTACAAACCTCCTCGGTCTAAATACGGACTGGATATCAGGACCTGTTGCAAACTGTTATAGAAAGGGTAATCACCTTGGGTTAGAACCCCATACCATCAAGTCAAGTATAGAGTTTTTCCTTGATGATATTGAGACTATAACAGGGATTAGGATTGACCCATCTTTCAACAGAAAGGGTGCTGAGATACTCTTTGTCACCCCATCAGGTGACCTTTTTGCAGACCCAGGCACATATACATGTATGGGATATCTCATGCTGTTTCATGAGCTTGGTTTGGATTATACATGGAGTACATATGCGTCAGAAGGTGGAAACTTTGGTTTCTTCACATCGAA
>JBDNDH010000155.1:0-4497 GCA_046719235.1 Thermodesulfovibrionales bacterium | reverse complement strand
GAAGATGCACTTAAGACTTAACAGCCCTCTGGTAATAGTTGGCAGAAAAACACTCAATATATTGACTGTTATCAGAAATGTATCTATACTGATAAACGAGGTATTCTACTGGACACTCATATCACCATTTAAGACTGGTAAGATAAGGCTAAAATCTACCTTATCAGAGATGGTAAAGATTGGTTATAACTCCGTGCCGATAGTGGTGGTAATATCTTTTTTTGTGGGGATGATATTAGCATTACAGTCTGCTTACCAATTAAAAAAGGTGGGTGCCTTGATATATGTTGCCAATCTGGTGGGGGTATCTCTTACAAGGGAGCTAGGACCTATCATTACCGCCATCTTGATTGCAGGCAGGAGTGGCTCATCATTTGCCGCTGAGATTGGCTCTATGAAGTCAGCAGAGGAGATAGATGCCTTAAGGAGTATGGGTATAAATCCTGTGAGTTTTTTGGTCTCCCCCAAGATGATGGCTATGCTCATTATGGCACCATGCCTCACTATTATTGCTGATTTTATAGGTATCTTTGGAGGGTTTGTCTTGTCAATAACTGCTGTTGGGATACATCCTCACAGCTATATACAGCAAACGATCAATGCCCTCATGGTAAAAGATGTGATAACAGGACTGGTCAAGTCCATTGCATTTGGTGCGATCATAACTATCGTTGGGGCATATCACGGATTTCAGGTAAGCGGTGGTGCAGAGGAGGTTGGTATGAGGACAACTGCCTCTGTTGTATCATCCATCTTTATGGTTATAGTATTTGACTTGTTCTTTACAGTCCTCTTCTATTACTTTACATAGTCTGAGGTATGCAAAAAAAGATAATCATTAAAAACCTGTTTACTAAGTATGGTGATAAGACGATACTAAAGGACATATCTTTTGATGTCTTAGAGGGGAAGATAACCGCTATTGTCGGTGGGAGTGGGTCTGGAAAAAGCACATTACTAAAGCACCTTATCGGTTTGTTAAAACCAGCATCAGGAGGGATTTATATTAATGGTAAGGATATAACAAGGCTAAATGAGATGGAGTTGAATGATTTTAGGAGGTCAATAGGTGTATTGTTTCAAGGGGCAGCACTTTTAAACTCTATGACTGTTGAAGATAATGTAGCACTTCCAATAAGGGAACACACGCATCTCAATGAGGCTACAATCAAGATAATGGTCAAGATGAAGCTTGACTTGGTTGGCTTATCTGGCTTTGGGGATTTTTACCCTTCTCAACTATCAGGAGGAATGAAAAAAAGGGCTGGTATAGCAAGGGCTATGGCACTTGACCCAGAGATGCTGTTTTTTGACGAGCCTCAGGCTGGGCTCGATCCTGTCACATCGGCTGGTTTGGATGCCCTGATAATAAAACTAAGAGACATTTTTAAGATGACAATCATAGTTGTAACTCATGAACTTCACAGCCTTTTTACAATTGCTGATATGATTGTAATGCTTGATAAGGGCGAGATGGTTTTCAACGGCACGGTGGAGGAGTTTAAGAATGCCCAGGATGACCGTGTTCAACGTTTTTTAACGAGGAGGCCTGATGAAGAAGATTACTGCCCTGAGGACTACTTCAATATCCTTACTGCAGACTGATTTTATAATTTAAAGGTGAGAGGAATATATGAGGGATGAGATCAAGGCTGGCCTGATTATTGTTATTGGTATGGCTATACTGACTGTGTCGGTTATAGCAATAGGTGGAACTAAGTTCTTTGATTCATTTGATGTATATTATGTCAAACTCTACAACGTAACAGGACTTGACTCTGGGTCAAATGTCATGTTAGGTGGTATGAAGATTGGTAGGGTGTTGTCAATAAAGGCACCAGAAAAACCAAATTCACCCATCATTGTGGAGATAGGCATTGATAAAGGCACGGCTATTTACGAAGGGACAACTGCCACGATAAGTCAGATTGGTTTTGTTGGGGATATTTTTCTGCAGTTGTATCTAAATCCTACAAAAGGCAATAGGATTCCACCAAATTCTTACATACCTGCCATAGAGCAATCTAACTTCAATACCATAATGGCAAAGGCCGAAGAACTAACGGTGTCTCTTAAGAAATTGGTTGAGGATACGAATAAAATCTTTACAGATGAGAATACAAAGAAGGTCTCTCAGATACTTGATAATACCAACAAGATAATTGTAAATACAGACAAGAGGTTAGAAATTGCGGTCTTAAGTCTGCAAAATATGGTTGTAAGGTTAAATTCTACACTTACAAGGGTGGAATCAACTATTGATGATAACCGTAGTGACGTAAGGGAGATAGTAATCAGGTTAAAAAATAATCTTGGGGAGATTGAGACCCTTATAAAATCACTAAAGGAAAACTCAGCTAACATCAACACGACCATTCATTCTGCCAATAACCTCATTAACGATCAGAATGAAAATCTTGACATCATGTTTAAACAACTCATAAAGGCTACGGATTCATTAAATGAGGCAATAGTTGATTTTAATCAAAGACCGTGGAGGCTCCTATACCGTGAGGCCGTTACAAAGGAGGAATGAGAGGTATGCATAAGATAGCTCTTTTATTGCTTTTAGTAATGCTGATGTCTTGTAATACAATGCAGACAAGGATCTATAGCATCAATGTCAGTCAGTATCCTCAGGAATCAAAGGCTGTCAAGATTGATGAGGGTGTTTTCCTTCAGGTTAAGTCAAATAGACACTTTAAACAGACATACATAATCTATAGATCGTCAATTTATGAGATGATGCAGTCTACATATGCAAGATGGGATAACACACCTGATGATATACTAAGGGAACAGATTACAGAGGCACTGACACGAAAAGGATTTTTTAAGGATGTAAAGACTCTAAGATCTACTGTGACAGGCGGTTTCTTTCGTCTTGACGTTGATATAAGGGATTTTTCAAGGTTTGATGATAGTAATACTAGCTATGCAGTCTTGGGCATAAAGACAACCTTGAAAGACCCAAAAGGTAAGACCATCTATGCAAAAGAAGAAGAGTTCAAACAGAGACTTGATGACAGGACATATCTGAGTCTTGCAAAGGGTATGAGCATCGTTATGACTTCAGTACTACTTAAGATGACTGATGAGATTGAGGAGGCTCTTAAAGTGTATTTAAAACAAAATCCTTAACAGGAGAGGCAAAGATGACAATAAGCGAAGAGTATATAAAAAACTTGATAGCAAAAAAGGATGTAAAGCAGGTTCGTAAAGGCAATTTAGATGGCAATAAACTAAAAAGCATGATGTTTAATAAAAGCCTCATATCCCTTACATTTGGCGTCATAGAAAAGGTCAAGGTAGTTGTGGCTTTGCATCAAGCAATTCCATACATGACCGTTGCGGATTATGTAACGGAACACGAAGATACCTTTGATTTTATCCTTAGGATTGTTAAAGACATACTCACAAAGCACCCCAAGGTTAATGGCTTTAATTTCAATCCTGTAGCAAAGACATGCGAGTTTGTAATACTTGATAACAAACCTGATAAAACCGCATTGTTTAAATTACGATTTACGGATAACTGTTTCAAGGCTGGGGAAAGTGGAAAGTTGTATCAGATATTTCAGTATAAGGGAAGGCCTTGGTTTATCCACAAGTTACCAAATGTTGATACTGAGATAAACTTTTTGACCCTTGAGGGTAACTTGTTTGATAATGTCTCTTGTAATTGTTACTTTTCAGCTGTTGAAAAGAAATGTGCACATAAGACTTTAGTTAGGTCATATCTCACATCCATTTCACAAAAGATATAGTTAGTCAAAGATGTATGAGTCTATATTAATCAAAGGTGCCCGTGAGCACAATCTAAAGAATATAGATATTGAGATACCACGGGATAAGATAACGGTCATTACCGGGCCTTCAGGCTCAGGAAAGTCTTCTCTTGCAATAGATACTATCTACGCAGAGGGAAATAGAAGATACATGGAAAGTCTATCTCCCTATGCAAGGCAGTTTCTTGAGCAGATGCAAAAACCCGATTTTGATTATATAGAAGGACTCTCACCTTCCATTGCGATAGACCAAAAAACGGTCGTCAGGAATATAAGATCAACGGTTGGAACAATCACAGAGATATATAATCACATGAGGGTTCTGTATTCAAAGATCGGACAACCCTATTGCTATAAATGTGGCGAAAGGATAGTATCACAGGACAAGGCTGATATTATTGAATCTATCTTGAGATTACCCAGCGATACAAAAATACAGGTGATGATTCCACTGGCTGTTGAGAAAAAGGGGGAGTATAAAAAGGAACTACAAAAGATGCGGAAAGAGGGATTCATCAGGGCAAGGATAGATGGGGAGGTAGTCCCAATCACCGATGATCTCAAACTCAAGAGACATAAGAGGCACAATATTGAGGTAATAATAGATAGACTGAAGATAAACCACATGATACAGAGAAATTTAGAACAGGCAATTGAACTTTCACTCAAATACTCCGATGCAATCGTTATCAACATAGTAGATGATCGG
>JBDNDH010000154.1:0-4513 GCA_046719235.1 Thermodesulfovibrionales bacterium | reverse complement strand
ATCTTATGGGTTGCGATCAGTGATACCATCTCTTCATCGTATCCAAGCCCTGTTACATCATTTACGATCGATGCGCCAGACTTGATAGCCTCTTCTGCCACCTTAGATTTATATGTGTCTATAGATATAGGGACATCTGTCAGTCTTGCAAGTTCTTTAATTACAGGTATGGTTCTGTTGATCTCTTCTTCAAGGTTGACAGGTTCTGAGCCAGGTCGGGTTGACTCACCCCCAATATCAATAATATCGGCACCATCTTTGATAAGTTTTAATGCGTGTCTGACCGCATTATCTTTATTGAGGTATAATCCACCATCTGAAAACGAATCAGGGGTCACATTCACTATTCCCATGATATGGGTTTTTTTGGACAGGTCTAAAATCTTTCCCCTGCAGTTAAGTTTCATCAAGATGGGGTGCTATACAGCAGGTTGGAGCTCTTTGTATCCCATATTCTTTATAAGCTCGTCTATGTCGTGTGCCTCAAGTGTTTCCTTTTCTAAGAGTTTCTGGGCTAATGCCTCAAGCAGATGGTAGTTTTCCTTTAGGAGTCTTTTTGCGTTTTCATAAGAGCTTTTGACTATACTTGATATCTCCTCATCTATCTCCTCTGCTATCTTTTCACTGTAGTTTTTCTGCTTCGCAAACTCCCTGCCAAGAAATATCTGCTCGTCCTTTTTGCCAAATGCCAGAGGACCCAATTTTTCACTCATCCCCCACTCGGTAACCATCTTTCTTGCCAGTTCTGTAGCCCTTTCTATGTCATTGCCAGCACCTGTGGTGATATGGTTTAATGCGAGTTCCTCTGCTGCCCTTCCTCCCATCAATACGCTTAATGTCTTTGTGAGAAAGTCCTTTGAATAGGTGTATCTGTCGTCCATAGGTAATTGTTGTGTAACGCCAAGCGCCCTTCCCCTCGGTATTATACTGACCTTATGTATTGGGTCAGTGCCTGGTGTCAGTTTAGCAACAAGTGCATGTCCAGCCTCGTGATATGCAGTGTTTTTTCTCTCTTCATCACTTAATACCATGCTCTTTCTCTCTACTCCCATCAGGACCTTGTCCTTTGCAAACTCAAAATCAGCCATGTCAACTACCTCTTTAGAGCGTCTTGCAGCAATCAACGCCGCTTCGTTTACAAGATTAGAGAGGTCTGCACCTGAAAAACCTGGTGTCCCTCGTGCAATCTTTTCCAAATCTACTGACTTGTCAAGGGGTATCTTCTGTGTATGAACCCTTAGAATTGCAAGCCTACCCTTTACATCAGGTATGGGCACTACAATCTGACGGTCAAACCTTCCAGGTCTCAATAAGGCTGGGTCAAGGACATCAGGTCTGTTAGTTGCAGCAATAATTATGATGCCTTCGTTACCCTCAAATCCATCCATCTCTACAAGGAGTTGATTGAGTGTCTGCTCCCTTTCATCGTGACCACCACCAAGCCCTGCGCCTCTCTGTCTTCCAACTGCGTCTATCTCATCGATAAAAATTATACATGGAGCGTTCTTTTTTGCCTGCTCAAAAAGGTCTCTTACCCTTGATGCGCCTACGCCCACAAACATCTCAACAAAATCTGATCCTGATATAGACAAGAAAGGGACACCTGCCTCGCCGGCAATCGCCCTTGCAAGAAGTGTCTTACCAGTGCCAGGAGGACCAACAAGCAGGACACCTTTTGGTATCTTCCCCCCAAGTTTTGAAAATTTGCCAGGATCTTTCAGGAAGTCTATGATCTCTTCAACCTCTGCCTTCGCCTCTTCAATACCTGCAACATCTGCAAAGGTCACCTTTACAGACCTTTCAGTGATCTGTTTTGCCTTTGCTCGTCCAAAAGACATAGCCTTGTTTCCCCCCATCTGCATCTGTCTCATAAAGAAGATCCATACAAGTACGAGGAAGATTATTGGTCCCCATGAAAAGAAGAAGTTTACATACCATGGGTTTTGATCCGCTGGTTTTGCAGTAATCTTCACCTTTCTTGCCTTGAGTTCCTTGACAAGGTCTGGGTCTTGCGTTATGTAGGTCTTAAACTTTGAACCATCCTTAAGTTTACCTAAAAGGACGTTTTCTTTTATTGTCACCTCTTCTATCTTGTCTTCTGATAGGCTGGCTAAAAAGTCAGAATAGGCTACCTCTTTTTCGTTTTTAGTTGGAACATTGTATATGTTAAACAACAACACCATAGTAAGCCCAATAAGTAACCATAAAACCATGCTTTTATACATATACCTTTACCTCAAGAGTAGTTTTTTAATATTGTAACACATTTGATTTAAGTATCTCCTTTTGAATCCTGATTAGTTCGTTTATACCCTTTTCAGCATATGTGATGAGTTTGTTTAATACATCTTTGGAAAATGGATTGGACTCTGCTGTGCCTTGTATCTCCACAATCTTGCCACTACCTGTCATGACTATATTCATATCCACCTCAGCAATAGAGTCCTCTGAATAACAAAGGTCAAGTAAAACCTCATTGTTTATTACACCAACACTGATCGCGGCAAGGTAGTCTCTTATCGGATTCTTCTCTATGGTACCTGATTTCAGTAGGGTGTGTAGGGCATCATTTAGGGCAACAAAGGCACCTGTTATAGATGCGGTTCTTGTACCACCATCTGCCTGTATGACGTCACAATCAATCCAGACTGTCCTTTCTCCAAGTGCCTGCAAATCTACTACTGCCCTAAGTGCACGACCGATGAGCCTCTGTATCTCATGTGTTCTGCCACCGATGCGTCCAGTGGAAGACTCTCTCATAGTCCTTGTTTGTGTTGAACGGGGCAGCATTCCATACTCTGCAGTTACCCAACCCTTTTTTTGGTCCCTCAAAAAAGGGGGAACCTTTTCCTCTATAGTAGCAGTGCAAATCACCCTTGTATTTCCCATCTCGATCAGCACAGAACCCTCTGCGGTAGGTATAAACCTCTTTGTAAAAGTAACCTTCCTCATCTCATCATTTCTTCTACCGTCAACTCGCATCTATCCTCCTATCTTTATTTAAGGTTACAACCTCAATATCTTTTATCTCCTCTCCAAGAAAACATCCCCCTACAGTGATAAAACGTTGTCCTGAATCTGTCACAAAGTATTTTACCCCACTATTATCATCAGAATTATTTACAAGATTGTTTGAATAAAGGGCTTGTCTTACAGCCTTTGCTGTCTCTATTGCAGAATCAACTAACACAATATCTTTGCCAACAATCTCCTTAATTACTCCCTTAAGTAATGGGTAGTGTGTGCATCCCAATACAAGACAGTCTATGTGGTTTTTCACTAAATCATTGAGATAAATGTTAACGACCCTCTCTGCTACCTCACCGCTTGTCCAGCCCTCTTCAACAAGTGGCACAAACAATGGACAAGCCTTAGAAAATACCTCAATTGTGCTATCTAATGCATGTATTGCCTTTTTATACGCCATACTCTTTATGGTGGCTTCAGTGCCAATAATGCCCACCTTCTTGTTTTTGGTTTGACTTACCGCAGAGATTGCACCTGGTTCAATCACCCCTATGACAGGCACAGGTATCAACTCCTTTATATACTCAAGACTAATAGCAGATGCAGTGTTGCAGGCTATAACCAGTAATTTGATACCCCTACCAAACAAAAAATTAGCACATTCAGAAGAGTATCTTTTGATGGTCTCTTCTGATCTCGTTCCATAAGGCACCCTTGCTGTATCACCGAGATAAATGATGCTCTCTTTGGGCATTATGGTCTTTATCTCTTTTAATACAGTAAGTCCACCTACCCCTGAGTCAAATATACCAATAGGCAAATCAGAATCATTGTTTTTCATTGAACGATAGACCTCATTCCATTAGATATATTAAAATGCCCTCCAATACTCTCAATCTCTCTACCTTCAACCAATATCCTAATATCTGTAAGTCCTTGTATGTTTGTAATAAGCGATTGATAAATAGACTTTAAAAAAAGGTATTCTCTTGTAGCGTCAAAGACAGTCTTGTTTGTCAAAACCGCATTAAAGTCAAGATACACTATCCCTTCCTTATCCTTATATGCAGAGTAAATCTGGATGTCTCGCATATCTTCTGGTAGAAGTTTAATAAATTCTACAACTATAGATTCTATCATCTGTGGAACCACTGGGTTAGAAGGCAGTCTGATATCTTGTTGTCTTAATTCTACACCTGAAGGAAAAAAAAGCCTTACTGACATAAAGCCATTTAGAGAAATATCAAAACCTTGAGTGCTTGCAGTATTGGTATCCTTAAGAGATTGTTTCTGAAAGACCTGCCTTATGTCACCCTTTATATAATAAAGAAAATACCCAACTCCACCTAAAACGATAAGCAGAACTATGATACCTAAAAAAATAGGATACCTTTTGTAGTTTTTCTGTGCTCGCTTAATAGTCATTCTCTGGTAATGGTTTCCGTTGAGATTATATAGTTGGCAATTGAGGTGTATATCAATTCCCTTGTCTTTTTGTCATAGATAAATCTGTCTGGATTGGGCAATTCTACCAAAAGCCCCAGAT
>JBDNDH010000153.1:0-4525 GCA_046719235.1 Thermodesulfovibrionales bacterium | reverse complement strand
AGGCATTTTGGATGTCAATTAAGATATCGCTCTTTTCTGGCATCATCCTTTCTTTACCTGTCTTGTTTCATCAACTTTGGAGGTTTATATCACCGGGTTTGCTGCCTAAGGAGAGAAAGTATGCCTTACCATTTATTTTTGCAACAACCATACTTTTTATAATTGGTGCCTCTTTCTGTTTTTTTATAGTATTGCCATATGCGCTTTCATTTCTACTTACCTATAAAACAGGCGATGTCTTGATGCCTATGCTCTCTGTAGGCCAGTATGTAGACTTCTGCCTAAAGTTTGTCTTAGCCTTTGGGACTGTGTTTGAACTACCCGTTTTGATATTCTTTCTCACAAGATTAGGTATAGTTACACCTCAAACATTAGCCAAACATAGAAGATATGCTGTATTGTTGGCATTTATTTTAGCAGCGTTTCTCACCCCTACACCTGATGCCTTTAATCAAACCCTGATGGCTGTGCCAATTATACTATTGTATGAGGTCGGCATCTGGGTCTCAAGGATTTTTTCTAAAAAAGACAAAGAAGAGGAAGAAGAATAATGCATTCTGAGGGCTTGAGGAATCTAAAAGGGGTAGTCTCCGATATTGTGGAAGGATTTATAACAGTAAACCCGCTATACCTAAAGGGACTCAGAAACGAAGAGATAAAGGCACTTTATGAACTCATCGTAAGAAAACAACAGGAGATCCGCACAGAGACGATATCCATAAGTGATATTGCGTCCATCAGAGGCAAAAACATGAGGCTACAAAGGGTTCAGACTGCGCTCAACACTATCACCCATTACCTAAGGACTAAGAAGATCCCAATATTAAAAGACAATAAAAAGAAACTAAAGGACATTGGCATATGAAGATAGCGATTACAGGGATTAGCAACTCGGGTAAAACAACACTCTTTAATGGATTAACAGGTCTAAATCATGAGACCACCATATACCCTAACATCACAGGTGAGCCACTATTAGGGGTGGTAAAGGTTCCTGATGAAAGGGTTGACAAATTGGCAGAAATATATAAACCAAAAAAGGTAACCCACGCAACTGTAAATTACATAGACTATATCGGAATCACAAAGGGTGATGCTGAGCAAAACAGAAAGGTCTTTGACCACATCAAGGACGCAGATGCTATAGTCTGTGTCGTAAGGGCATTCAAAGATGACTTAGTGTTGCACCCCCTTAACAAGATAGACCCTCTATCCGATATAGAAACACTACATCTTGAGTTTATTTTGGGGGATTTAGACCTCATTGATAAAAGATTAACGAGGATTAATGAAGCAGAAAAAAAGGGTAAAAAGGCAAACCCCATGGAAAAGGTAGTACTTCAAAGGTGTAAAAACGCCCTTGAGTCTGAGATACCACTAAGACAGTTAGACCTCACTAATGATGAAAGAGACACATTAAGGCATCTTCAGTTTATTACTACAAAACCCGAGATAGTGGTTATTAACATATCCGAGATTGATCTAAATACCCCACAACAATCCGAATTGGAAGGGATCATCAATAATTTTTTTGAAGAAAGAGGGATCAAGCGAGGTATAAGGGTAATATCCCTTTGTGCAAAGACAGAGATGGAGATTGCCCAGTTAGACAAGGAAGAAGGGCTTTTGTTCCTTGAAGACTTACAAATCCAAGAACCTGCATGCAATAGACTAATCAAGGCAAGTTACGAACTGCTTGGGTTTATCTCATTCCTTACATGTGGTGACGATGAGGTCAGGGCATGGACTATTAGGCAGGGGGATACCGCTGTCAAGGCCGCTGGAAAGATTCATTCAGATATTGAGCGTGGATTTATAAGGGCTGAGGTCATCCATTTTGATGATTTTGCAAGGTGCGGTTTTTCTATGAACAATGCAGGCAAGATGGGACTTCTGAGGTTAGAAGGCAAAAACTATGAGGTCAAGGACGGAGATATAATAAATTTTAGGTTTAATATCTAAATAGCCTTAGAGATCAGGAATGTCAAAAATTGTCTTCAACAGGTGTCTTTGCTACCTTTTATAAACAAGGAGTGTTTCCCTGAAACATATGTCTCAGGGAAACACCTTAAGGGGACTAATTCTTTTTACTAAATCTGCACATCGCCCTTGTGGATAAGACAATAAGTAAGATCTTAAAGAAGTCGCCGATTATAAAGGGGTAAAACCCTATGTATAAAACCTTTTCTATAGGTGTATAGAAACAAAGATGGGTCAACCCAAATACATAAATGATCGCATTTGATATGATCATCGCCATAAGGAGTGAGAAAAACCCTTTAGCCCATCCTCTTTCTACAAGATAGCCTGATAACATTGCAGACGGTGCAAACCCGATTAGATAACCACCTGTTGGACCTAAGAATGTCTGAAAACCCCCAACTCCACCAGCAAATACTGGCATACCCATTGCCCCTTCAGTGAGGTAAAAGATCACACTCATCAATCCCCTCTTTGACCCCAATAAAATACCTGTCATTAACACTGCAAATGTCTGTCCTGTTATCGGCACAGGGGTAAAAGGCAAAGGTATAGATATCTGTGCAGATAATGCTATGAAGATACTGCCCAAAAACGAGAGAGCCACATCCTGCCAAAGTGTAGTGCATCTTTTAATAAGCAGTTCGTCAATCAGGGCGTTTGACCTACAACCTAAATCCATCTTGTAACCTCCTGAGTTTTTTAAAAGAGTTTAATCAGTAATTATAACCAATTATCATTAATTTGTTTCAACAGTACCAATATTGACCTTGCTTGCCTCATTTAACATCGTCATATCTTCTTCAGCAAAGACCTTATCAATGTCAAGTATAATGATAAACTGATTGTCATTCTTTTTACCCATAGCCTTTATGAAGTCTGTCTTTATCCTTGTACCAATCCTTGGGGCTGGCTCAAGGTGGTCAGGTTCAATATCAAGCACCTCTTGAACAGAATCTGCCAGGGCACCAAGAACTGTGGTCTCTCCTTCAAATTGAACCTCTACTATGATGATACAGGTATTTAAGGTCCTCTCCGTCTTTGACATGCCAAATTTTAGCTTGATGTCCACCACAGGCACCACGCTACCCCTTAGATTGATGACTCCTCTCATAAAGTCTGGGGTCTTTGGCACCTTTGTTATATTGGTGTAATCCAAGACCTCTCGTATCTTGTTTATATCTACTGCAAAAATCTCATCCTCTAACTTAAAAGTTAGATACTGCGTAGTATGTGTTATCCCTGCAACTGCCATATTTACCTCCTTAGCACACCTTCGTAATTACAGTGATCAAGCGGCTCTCTTTACTTTTTCACTGTATAACTATATTAGTATTTCTCAAACTCACTATCCTCTGCATCACCCTTGCCTTCACCCATATCTATTACTGTCCCTTTTACCTTTACATCAGGTCTCTTTGCGATGGGTCTTGTATGGGTATCATGTGCAATCTGCTCTAACCTACCGGATAAAACCCTCTGTCGCTTTACCCTAACTGATCTAGTTCCACTTACACTTTCATCAAGTTTAAAAAACCCTATGGTGTCTTGTAATTGTTCTGCCTGAGATGATAATTCCTCTGCAGTAGATGCAAGTTCCTCTGCTGCACCTGCGTTTTGCTGCACTACCTGATCCAATTGCTGTATCGCCTTGTTTATCTGCTCAGCCCCTGCCTTTTGCTCATTGCTTGCACTGCTTATCTCCTGAACCAACTCTGCTGTCTTTTGAATATCAGGGACAAGTTTCTTAAGCATTTCACCTGCCCTTTCGGCAACCTGTGTGCTTGTGGCAGAGAGTTGACTTATCTCACCTGCAGCAGCTTGAGACCTTTCGGCGAGTTTTCTTACCTCAGATGCTACTACCGCAAAACCCTTACCATGCTCACCAGCTCTCGCTGCCTCTATCGCCGCATTGAGTGCAAGTAGATTCGTCTGCCTTGCTATCTCTTCGATGATGCTTATCTTGCCTGCTATCTCCTTCATCGCAGTTACTGCCTCATCAACTGCCTGTCCACTTACTTTGGCATCCTCTGCTGCCTTAAGGGCAATCTTCTCTGTCTGCAAGGCATTGTCTGCATTTTGCTTGATATTACTGCTCATCTGTTCCATAGAAGATGATGTCTCTTCTACGGATGCTGCCTGTTCTGTTGCACCTTGAGATATGGTCTGGGCACTGCTATTTAGTTCGTTACTGCCAGTAGCCACATTATCTGCTGCTACCTTTACCTCTGCCACCACCTCTCTCAACTTCTTGACCATGTTCATCAATGACCTGATGAGTTCATCCTGCTCAGACCTTTCTTTTAAGTCAACCATTAGGTTACCGTTGGATACTTCCTTGGCACCGTCTATTATCTTTTGGGTTGCATCTATTAACAGATTGAGATTGTTCTTTATTGCATTGAAATCTCCTGCATAATCCTTTGTTATCACCGGTGGCATTATTCCTTTGCTTATCTTGTCCACATAGTCTGCTGCTACATTTAGAGGACCTATCACCGCATCAAGTGTGTCATTTATCCCCTGCACTATCCTCCTGAAGTCC
>JBDNDH010000152.1:0-4550 GCA_046719235.1 Thermodesulfovibrionales bacterium | reverse complement strand
AGAGGTGAAACAAAAAAAATTAGAGGTGGAGTATTGTCTAAAGAAGGCAAAAGAGGAGTTTTTTCATAAGAGAAAAGGGTCTTGGTGCATAGGTAGTGTAGCAACCTAAGGAGAAATTAATCTTCAAAGATTCCCACAGACATTTAAAAATACCTAAAGACATTTAAAAATACCTAAAACATGGCTAAAATAGGTTTTAATGTTTTCTATCGGCAAATTCGGGTCTCCTTGACAGATTTTATTTTTTTTAAGTAGAATTGACACCACTCATGATTCAGCATATGTGGAAGAGGAAAAAACAAAAAAAAGACGATGATGGGGTTAGAGATTTAGACTATTATTTCAAGTAGATAAATCTAAAAACAAAAAAAGGAGGGGTTTAAAATGGGTGAAAAGAAGGAACAATCACAGGACATTGTTGTTGACAAACCGGTTACTCAGCTTTCAGACCTATGGAAGAAAGAGGACTATTGGGCAATCTGGCTTGGCTCTATCCTACTGATTGTTGGAATATTAATATATTTCAACAATGCACCTAAGGATATGGAGAAGAGGCTTGAGACAGCAAATGCAGTGCTAAAGGCTGAATCTGAGCGTGCCCCCTTTAAGACTGTTGCATGGCATGAGGCAAATGATGAAAAGGGTAAGATAGCAGGTGCAAATGAAAAACTACCAAAAGAGATAGCCTCTTATTTGGCAAGACCCCACGACTGGAACTTAAATCCTATTGAGTCTTTTATAAGAACTAAGGAAGAGGCTGATGCAAAGGCTGCTGCAAACAAAGAGAAGTTTGAAAAGGCTAAGGCTGCTGCTGCAGAGGCAAAGACAAAGGCAAAGGAGATGGAAAAGGTTGCTGCTGAGGCACAGTTTAAAGATGAAAACCTTAATAAACAGGCGATAGAGGCTATTGCAGCATGGCGCAAGGCACAGGACGCAGCATCTAAGGCAAGGAGGGCAGCAGAGGCAAAGCCATATAACATAGTTGGTTCTCTCGTAGTGTTGTGTATTGCCACAGGTTTGTTCTTTACCATTGGAAATATCTTTATGGGTAGAAACATTGGGAAGTTTCTCTTGGGCTTCCCTATTGTATTTATACTTGCTGTACTTGCCTATATGCTTGCAGCTCAGGCGACTTTTAAGGCATGGGGGCTTGAGTATGTGCTATGGGCAATTATATTAGGTTTTTTGATAAGCAATACTATTGGCACGCCAAAATGGCTGCTTGAGGCAGCTCAGACAGAGTACTATATCAAGACTGGTCTGGTCCTTTTGGGCTCAAGCATATTAATCAATAAGATACTGCTCATAGGCATACCTGGCTTCTTTGTTACATGGGTTGTTACACCAATAGTCCTTATAGTTACCTATTGGTTTGGTCAAAACATACTCAAAATGACCTCAAAGACCCTTAATATCACAGTCTCTGCGGACATGTCAGTATGCGGTGTCTCTGCTGCCATAGCCACAGCTGCTGCTTGTAGGGCTAAGAAGGAGGAATTGACCCTTGCAGTAGGCATGTCTATTACATTCACAGCTATAATGATGATTACAATGCCTGCATTCATCAAGGCAATTGGTATGCACCATGTCCTTGGTGGTGCTTGGATGGGCGGGACAATTGACTCAACAGGTGCCGTTGTAGCTGCTGGGGCAATCTTGAGTGATACAGCTATGTATGTGGCTGCAACAATCAAGATGATTCAGAATATGATGATAGGTGTAATAGCCTTTGGCGTTGCTACATACTGGGCGCTGAAGGTTGACATGACACCTGGAGTAAAGTTAAGCATTGGCTCAGCCCTCAATGAAATCTGGGCAAGATTCCCCAAATTTGTCCTTGGATTTTTAGGTGCATCAGTAGTATTCTCCTTAATCCATCAGTCACTTGGTAAAGATGTAGGCAAGGTGCTAATTGATGATGGTGTTATAAGAGGTTGGACATCGGCGCTGCAGGGCTGGTTTTTCTGCCTTGCCTTTGTAAGCATTGGGCTTAGCACAGACTTTAGAGATCTTGCAAAATACTTCAAGGGCGGCAAACCTCTTATACTATATGTCTGCGGTCAATCCTTCAATCTATTCCTCACCCTTGCTATGGCTTATGTAATGTTCTTTGTGGTATTTCCGGATATTACCGAAAAACTCGTGTCAAAATGACAGATGTTCATACAACAAATCAAAAGGGAGACAGGGCAGACAATGCCCTGCCTCCTTCATCAAAGACCAGATTAAAGGACCTGTTCTTGGTCTTTGCAGGCACAGCAGTATTCCTACTAATGCTCTATGCCGCTGATAATATATCCCCACTTTTTAAATACGGGCACTCAAAGATTGCTGAGGAAGAGATTGAGGCAGGTGCTATATTCTATACAGGTGTGGCAAAGGTAACGGAGGCAGAGAGGTTTATAAGGAGTTCAACAAACTACAGCCCCCTCAAAGAAATGACATACAAGGATACTGAAAAAAGGTGAAGGACGCTATCAACCAATACTAAGGAGATGCCAGACAGAATCATATTTTGGTCTCATAGGTTTTTGATTATCAACTTATCTGTTATCAAGGTTGCAAGAAAATCAATATTCCTCAGGTTCGTTAAATCTGTATTCACCAAGGGTAGCATCATCTTTTTAGTTTTCTCGCAAACCTAAAACCCTTGTATATGCAGTAGTCAAATCTCCTTTTGGCTGAAGATAAGGAGATTATTTGAGGGTTTTGTCCTTGAATAGCCTTATTTAGAAACCACATTTCTATGTATTACATTGATTCTTGACCAGATGAACTACCCTTTGGGGATAGGGTATCTCTATTGATTCTTGCTTCAGTCTTTTGAAAATCCTCTTTCTAAGTTCATGCGCTACAAGGTATTGTTTGTCGGGTTGTTTGATCTGACATGTTAATGTGAAATCTATTGAGCTCTCTCCAAATCCAGGGTTCAACCTTACGATTGGCTCAAAATCCTCTACTATATCAGGCACCTCTGAGATAGCCTTTTTGGCTTCATCTAACAGTAACTCTTCAACCCTCTTGATATCTGAATCGTAACCGACACTTATAGGTAAATTGAGAGACATCTTTTTATCAGGTAGGGAGAGGTTGAGAAGGATGCTCTGAGAGAGCTTGCTGTTTGGGATTATGATCATGTTATTTTGGATCGTCTTTATCCTTGTTGTCCTCCATGTGATATCCTCTACAAAACCCTCTTGTCCATTTTCAAGTCTTATAAAGTCACCAACACGGACGGTTTTTTCAAGTAGTATGTGCATACCTGCAAAGAGGTTTTCAAGTGTATCCCTTAGAGCAAGCGCCACTGCCAAGCCTCCAACACCGAGGGCGGTTAATACAGGAGCTATGGAGATACCAAGAAAAGAAAGGATGATTATCAGTCCAATACATATTATCGTGCCCTTTAAGATTCCATAGAAGAGTCCTGTTGATGGAAATGGTATCTCCAGTTTATCCATATAGTTTTTGAAAAGTCGACTGACCAAGTTTGCGATTGCGAGGGATACAGTGAATATTATTAGTATGTAGAGTGCCTTTTGTGTAATCTCATGCTGTTTAGCAGGCAGGTTTATGAACTCAAGCCCAATAAACAAGGCGATTGCAAGACACAGGAATATAGACGGTATCCTTATTGATTTAAAGATTATGGTGTCAATCTTGTATGGTGTCTTCGAGACAATACTCTTTATGTATCTCAAAATCAAAGACCTTGCTAACAGGAGTAAGAGAAAGGCACCTACGGTAGTTAGAATTGATAGGGTTACTAAACCAATATCATGCATCTCCAAATATAACAGTTATCAGATATCAAAGACAATACGGATAATGGTGCCATCTCCATCAACATTTACTAATAGATTGTGATATGTGGCAGCCTTGATGAGCAGTTTCCTTGAGTGTCTATTTGGATCAAATGACTCGCCCTTGATATTGGTATTTATCTTAAAGATGCCAGATTCTTCAGAGAATTCTATAACTAAATCGTTACCAATGAAGCCTTTTGTCTCAAATTGAAACAAGAGCTCATTTAGAAGGCATACAACCAATGACTCTAAACTATCCTCTTCAAGATGTATGTCTATTGACTTTGTTGGTAAGATGTCCTTCAGGTCAGTCATGAGGCTGTACATCCCAATGCATGCCTCCTTGATAGCATCTACGATATTGTCAGACCTTACCAGTATACCCACATCTCCGCTGATGTTTAACATTTCAATAGGCATCGATTTCCACCCCCTCCAAGATTGGTAATCATCTTTAAGGATACTCTCTTCAATGATTGCATATGGATATGTGTGGTTTAATTCTCTGTTTTTATTGTAAACTGTCTCAAGTCTGAAATTCTAATGATTTATGACAAGACAAAGGGACATATTAGAAATTATTGGTAGTAGCCCATTGGTTAGGCTAAGAAATATGATACCACCTGACTATGCAGAGATCTATGTAAAATTAGAAGGTCACAATCCTGGAGGTTCTGTAAAGGACAGGATTGCAAGGCAGATGATTGAGGTTGCAGAGGAAGAAGGGAAACTCATCCCTGATGGCAC
>JBDNDH010000151.1:0-4579 GCA_046719235.1 Thermodesulfovibrionales bacterium | reverse complement strand
GTTTATCAACATCGAGCCAAAGATGGTAGATTTTAATGTCCACCCTACAAAAAGGGAGGTCAGATTCAGAGATAGCACAACCATTCTTAAGATGCTATCAATTGCGGTAGATAGGATTTTTAAGTCCAATACCGGCACTGAGGTTAGAGAAAAATTCCCCACTCAAAGCACAAACACCTATAATCATGACGAATCATTCGTAAAAGAGCAAACAATACCCTATGAAACCCCCAATGTCATGGATATTCAATATAACCAACTGGAAGAAAAACCTTTCCTACATCTCTTTGACACCATAATAGCAGTGTGTGACAGGGATAGACTTTTGCTCATCGACTATCATGCAGTTCATGAAAGGATAAACTACGAGAGGCTTTTAAAAAGGGATATAAAGTCTATTCAATTACTGTTTCCCCACACCGTCACATTGGATATTTCATCATATAAGATACTGCTACAAGCAAAGCCCCTTTTAATGTCATTAGGACTTGATATAGAAGACTTTGGGGAGCCAACATTGGTAGTAAGGGCGATACCTGAAATCCTATCAAACAGTGATATCTCTTTGATAATTAAAGACTTAGCCTACAACCTTCTAAATACCATGAATAAATCTGACCTATACACCAATGAAGACCCTTTACAGTCAAAACTAAAGGCGATATCATCAACCATCGCATGTCATCAATCTATAAGGGGCAAAGATAGATGTCCGGATAGACAAACCATTGCATCCCTTTTAAAAGAAATTGAAAAGACAGATAATCCAGATTACTGCCCACACGGAAGACCCACAAGGATTATAATGACAAAAAACGAGATACTCAGATTATTTAAGAAAAGGTGATAAATACCATCCTCAATCAATTATTCCCAGATAAGTGCCCCATCTGCAAGGGGGATTCTGATATTAGTGAAATAAATCCCTTCTGTAGCAGGTGTTGGAGACAGATCTCACATTATGACGGACCTTGTTGTCATATTTGTGGTATTCCTCTGGAATCAGACCAATCTTCCATATGTGGTCAATGCCTCACTGTAAAATCATTTTATGATAAGGTATATTTTTATGGTCTGTATGAAGGTGTGCTAAAAGAGGTGATACATTTTCTAAAATATCATTCAGTCATGAGACTTTCTCAACAACTTGCCAATCTCATGGGCACAATGCAGTTACCAGAAGATATAGAGTTGATTACCCCAGTACCACTACACAAAAGCAGACTACTGCAAAGGGGTTTTAATCAAAGTGCCAATATTGCCTATCACCTCGCAAAAATAAAGGGATTACCATACAAACATGATATCATAAAAAAAACCCAAAACACCCCACCACAGAGCCTTATGCAGAGAGAAGAGCGTTTGAAAAATATAAAAGGCAAATTTGAGGTCAGAGACAACAGGTCTATTGACGGAAAAACTATCTTGCTATTTGACGATGTTGTTACAACCTCTGCAACAGTCAACGAGTGTGCAAAGATGCTAAAAAAGGCTGGTGCAAGGTCGGTATACGTCTTGTCTGTTGCCAGATCTTTCTGAGATTAATGTCGTATGTGTCAGCCAGTGGTCATTGTTTCAACGACATTACGAAAACTATAATCAAAATTTACGAATGTTTGTTAAAATATTCATCTATAAAAAATGTCACTTCATGAGCACATAGACAGATTTATTGAATACATGAGGGTCGAGAAGAACTCATCCAAACACACCTTGAGGGCATACAGAAGAGACCTTGAGGACTTTGCAGCCTTTGCCAATGTAAAACCTCAAGACATTGAGATGCTTGATATAAGAGGGTTTATTGCAGATAAGATAATGTCTGGCAAGTCAAAGACCACGGTGTCAAGGAAATTGGCTACATTAAGGTCTTTTTTAAATTATCTTTACAGAGAGGGATATGTTAAGACAAATGTTGCAAGGTTAGTAAGGGCTCCTAAGACACCCAAACCCCTACCGAAGTTTCTAAATGTAGATGATGCCTTCAATCTTGTTCAATCTCCAGACGGTATCGGACATATCCCAGTAAGAGATAGGGCCCTTTTGGAACTCATCTATGCAAGTGGATTAAGGGTGAGTGAGGTGGAGAACCTAAAGGTTGAGGATATAAATCTAAAAGAGGGACTAGTCAAGGCAAAAGGAAAAGGCATGAAAGAGAGGATAGTCCCTATCGGCAAGAAGGCTATAGATACATTGAGGTCATACCTTGTTGAACGGGCTATACTTAAGCGAAAAAAAGGTGACAAACACAGCGACAGCCTCTTCTTAAACAGACATGGAGATGGCATTACTGAGAGACAAATAAGGAGGATTGTGGTTAAGTATGCAAGACTTATCGGGATTGAGGGCAGTATTGGTCCCCATACACTTAGACATACCTTTGCCACACACCTGCTTATAGGAGGGGCTGACTTGAGGGTAATCCAAGAGATGTTGGGACACTCCTCATTATCTACAACCCAAAGGTATACCCATCTGGATTTAGGTCAGTTGTTGGATGTTTATGATAGGGCTCACCCGCTTTCTGATGACAATACAAGGATGAAAGATGGTCAAAAATGAAAACTCAGGGGGTTTAAATGTTTCATGGAACTACGATCATTTGCGTATCAAGAGATAACAGAGTTGCTATGGCAGGTGACGGACAAGTAACACATGGCAATACCATCTTAAAACACAATGCGAAAAAGACAAGAAAGATGTTTAATAATAAGGTGCTTGCTGGCTTTGCAGGTGCCACAGCAGATGCCTTTACACTGTTTGAAAAATTTGAGGGCAAACTTGAGACATATCGTGGAAATATAAAAAGGGCTGCTGTAGAACTCGCAAAGGATTGGCGAACAGATAAGATATTGAGAAGGCTTGAGGCGTTGCTAATTGTAGCAGATGAGAATCATATCTTTATAATCTCTGGTAATGGTGATGTAATTGAACCAGAAGGTGGCATTGCCGCAATTGGCTCGGGTGGTCCCTATGCACACGCAGCAGCAAAGGCACTTTATGAAAATACAAGCCTTTCAGCAGGGGAGATAGCCCTAAAGGCAATGCAAATCGCAAGTGAGACCTGTATTTACACCAATAACAATATAAGCATGGAGACATTAGACGCTGAATAAAAAATCAAATAAACAATTTTGAAGAGGAGATACATGGAAAATCTTACACCTAAAAAAATTGTTGCTGAACTCAACAAATACATCATCGGACAGGATAAGGCAAAAAGGGCAGTGGCAATAGCCTTACGAAACAGATGGAGAAGGACTATGCTACCTCAAGAGATGAGGGATGAGGTACTTCCCAAGAATATACTCATGATCGGTCCTACTGGCGTGGGAAAGACTGAGATAGCAAGGAGATTAGCGAGACTTGCAAATGCACCATTTTTAAAGGTTGAGGCATCAAAGTTTACAGAGGTAGGATATGTCGGAAGGGATGTAGAATCTATGATAAGGGACCTGACGGAGATATCCATTAGTATGGTCAAGGCAGAACATATGGAAAAGGTGCAAGAAAAGGCAAGGATCTCTGCAGAAGAAAGGATACTTGACCTGCTTTTGCCATATCCAAAGGTGCAGAAGTCAAAAAATGACAACGATGACAGCGAAAACCCCAACGATACAAGGGAAAAGATCCGGGCACAATTACGGGCAGGCAAGTTGGATAACAGATATGTAGAGATTGAGTTGAAGGAAAAGATTATGCCTTTTGGGGTTATATCTAATGTAGCCCTTGAAGAGATAGAGATGAACCTCAAGGAGATGCTTGGTGGTCTTTTGCCTGAAAAAACAAAAAAGAAGAAGATGAAGGTATCTGAGGCTTTGCAGTTACTCACAAACGAAGAGGCAAATAAACTAATAGACATGGAGAAGATAACTAAAGAGGCCATTGAAAGGGTCGAACAGACAGGTATTGTCTTTATAGACGAGATAGATAAGATAGCCAGCAAAGGACACTCCCACGGACCAGACGTTTCAAGAGAGGGGGTTCAGAGGGACCTTTTACCAATCGTTGAAGGTTCTACTGTAAATACTAAACACGGAGCAGTAAAGACCGACCATATATTATTTATATCTGCTGGTGCCTTCCATATAGCCAAGCCGTCAGACCTGATACCAGAACTACAAGGAAGGTTCCCAATAAGGGTAGAACTTGAGCCCTTAGGAAAGGAGGATTTTAAGAGGATCCTCACAGAGCCTCATAATGCCCTAATAAAACAATACATAGGTCTTCTTGAGACAGAGAAGGTAATCTTAGATTTCACAGAAGACGCCATTGATGAGATTGCCGATGTTGCAGCCTTAGTCAATGACAAGACAGAAAACATAGGTGCAAGGCGTCTTCATACCGTTTTAGAGAAGATACTGGAGGATGTATCCTTTAACGCCTGCGAGATGGAAGGGGTAACGGTTACTATAAATCGTGCCTATGTTAGAGATAAATTAAGCGATATCGTAAAGGACGAAGACCTAAGTCGATACATATTATGATTTTTTGATGATTATCTCCGAGATTACATCATCTAAAGAAGTTCAAAAAACAGTATAAGATTGAACTCGTCATCGGCATTTTGTTGGAGCGT
>JBDNDH010000150.1:0-4592 GCA_046719235.1 Thermodesulfovibrionales bacterium | reverse complement strand
TGTTGCAGGGGTGCTACTGCCGGGTTCATTTAGGTCATAGTTTGGAAGGCTTGCCAAAGCCAATATCTCGCCTGTATATGGGTCCATCATTATAGCTGTTGCTGAGGCAGCCCTACGTTCTGTCATCACTGCCTCAAGATTTTTTTCAACTATATACTGTAAACCCTCATCAATGGTTAGTATTACATTGTTGCCTTTGATTTCCCGATGATAACCTTCAGAGAGGATATTGCCCTTTGCGTCTCTCATCACAACCTTTTTGGCTGGGGTTGCGGTCAAAAACCTCTCAAACCTCTCTTCTGCCCCCTCTAATCCCCTGTTGTCTATATCCACATAGCCTATTATATGAGATGCAAGACTGCCCTTAGGATAAAACCTCTTTGGCTCAGTAACAAGCCCTATACCTTTGAGTCTTAGTTCCCTTATCTTTTGGCTACTCTCATGATCAATCTTTCTCTCTATCCATACAAATCTCTTGTTGCTGGCGATCTTTGTCTTTATTACCTCTGGCTTCTGATTAATTATGCTGGCTATTCTTCTTGCGGTTTCGTCGGGGGATTTTACCTCAGCACCGTCAGAATAGATAGAGTCCTTATCTATATTAATCGCAAGTTCCCTCCCCTTTCTATCAAGGATTAGTCCCCTTTTTACCGGTATATCCTCACTCTTAATCTGCTGACCCCTTGCCTTGCTAAGATAATAGTCATGGTTGAGTATCATTATATCCACAAGGCGAAATATCACTGCCATAAAACTAATCATCAGTATAATAGTGATGATTATAGTCCTATGATTCATCACTTATCCTTTTGGTGACTTATTCTGTAAGGCTCTTTAAACGAAGGCTCTTTTACATACACAACCCTTATCCTGTCTGGGAATACAAAGCCTCTTGTCTCATTGTTTTCAAATCGTTCAAGGGCAAGAAGTCTTACCTTTTCAGCTACTATCACCTTGTTTTCCTTCATTAGTTGAATCTTCTTCTTCTCCAGACTGCTTATCTTATACTCCAGCCCTATCACATTAGACCTTAACCAAATAACACCAAAAACAAGGCAAATGATAAACAAGATACACAATATCTTTGTTAATGAAATGTTTAGGAAGCCAATCATAACTTTTCACCTACCCTAAGCTTTGCACTCCTTGCCGAAGGATTGCGTCTAATCTCCTCTAAGGATGGGGTTATTGGCTTTTTGGTGATTGTTTTTAAATATCCATCAGCGCTTGATGCCCTCAGAAAAGACTTGACCTCTCTGTCTTCAATTGAATGATAAGAGACAACGCATACCCTCCCACCAGCATCAAGTATCTTAGTTGCACCCCTTAAACCCTCCCTGAGTTCTTCAATCTCTCTGTTTACCTCAATCCTGATAGCCTGAAATGTCTTTGTTGCTGGATGGATTTTGCCTCTCTTTGGGACTACGTTGGATATACATTCAGCCAGCTCTGAGCAGGTGTTGATATATCCCTTTTTTCTCTTTTGTATTATCACTTTTGAAATCTTATCTGCGTATCTCTCTTCGCCATATCTGCTGATTATCTCCTGTAGTTTCTTTTGGTCATAGGTATTTACTACATCCCATGCGGAGAGATTTTCGTCTCGATCCATCCTCATATCAAGCCTCTCAGATGATGTAAAACTAAAACCTCTCATATTGTCCTTAATCTGCATCCTTGATAGTCCCAAATCAAATACGATCCCCCTCACCCTTTCATCACTTGAGACGATGCTTGAGATCTCCGAAAACCTTGCCTTAATAAATCTTTGTCTCTTATCAGGACACCTCTTAGACGCAATCTCTAATGCAGATGCATCCATGTCCATGCTGATCACCCTACCCTTATCACTTATCCTTGCTAATATCTCACACGAATAGCCCCCTGCACCTGTAGTAGCATCTATGTATAAGCCGTCTCTGTCGTTGATGAGACTCTCCATAACCTCTTCCAACAATACTGGTTGATGTAGTGAGTTATCATCAAAAACCATGCTCCACCAGTGAACGATTGTATGCATCTGTATCAATATTGTCGGGGTTAATAGTATCTTCCCATCTTGCCCTATCCCATATCTCAAGTCTATCAAAGGCACCGACTATTGCCACATCACCTGTAAGTGATGCGTTTTGTCTTAATTCATAAGGGATCATAAGCCTTCCCTGCTTATCAATATCACACTCTACTGCAGATGCAAAGACCCTCCTTATAAAAAACTGGATGCTCTTATCGGTTTTAGGTTTATCTTTTAGTTTTTCCTCCAATACTGACCACTCTGCCAATGGGAATACATGAAGGCATTTGTCAAATGGTGCATTGGTAATGAATATCTTTGTGTTGTTGTATTTTGATAACAACAACTCCCTCAAGGGAACTGGAATGATTACCCTTCCCTTTTGGTCAATTGTGTAGTAATATGTCCCTGTGAAAGATTGCATAGTCAAAAAAATATTCTCCACTTTTTACCACATTTTACCACCATGACATAATATGATTTTGTACAGGTGTTGTCAAGAAGTTTTTTTATACTACATGTTGTCTATCTGATGCCCAGATAATACAATATATTGATAACAATCACATTTTGATGGCAGTTGTGTTTTAATGAATGGGGTGCTAAGGGGTTCAATATCAAATGTAGAGATATTCTCATCTGGCAGCGTAAAAATAAATGGACTGAAATACTAACTATTCCCTTGGATTTCTACAAAGACATTGACATACATGACTTCTTCTTGTTAGGATTAGTAATTAGCACTCTCACGGTGAGAGTGCTAAAGGGGGATAAATGACATGCTTGATGAAAGGACCAAAAAGATACTTTATGCAGTAATCCAGAGTTATATAAACAACCCAGAGCCAGTTGGCTCAAGGTATGTGACTAAAAAATATGACTTTGGAGTCTCCCCTGCAACTATAAGAAACATCATGGCGGATTTAGAAGAGTTAGGGTTTTTAACACAACCTCACACATCTGCAGGTAGGGTCCCTACAGATATGGGTTATAGATTTTTTGTGGATTCTCTCTTAAAAGAAGGGTGTATCAAATTTGATGATGATCTGGCAAGGACCTTTGTGTCGAGGCTTAAAGAGATACGAAACGATATGGATGTATATTTTTCTGAGGTTACCTCAATGCTTTCACGGATGTCAAACTACATGGGGATTGCTCAGGCACCTAAGACAGATGTAACAACATTTAAAAGGATAGAACTGATAAGATATAGGACAAATTCTGTAGCAGCAGTTTTGCTTACCAATGAGGGACTGATCAAGCATAGGGTTATCCAGGTGGAAGATATCTTTTCTCAAAAAGACCTTAATCGTTTGAGCGAATACCTAAATTCCGAATATTCTGGGTTGTCTATCGATGAGGTAAAGGTTTTGTTGCTTAGGCGATTAAAATATGAAAAGGTTGTATTGGATAGGTTAATTGATAAGGCACTGTCTATGTATGAACAGGTTTTGTCCTTTTCTGATGGTGACATATATATGGAAGGACTTCTTGACATATTGGCACTTCCAGACTTTGCTGATGTCTCAAGGATCAAACAGATATACAAGGCAATCAAGGACAAGCAGATTATGTTAAAGATAATAGACAGTATAGGCAAAACTGATGGTGTTAAGGTTATCATTGGAAAAGAAAACCAATTTGAAGAACTTTCAAGATGTAGTATAGTTGCATCTACTTACGGATATAAAGGTAAAAAGATGGGTGTTATCGCGCTAATTGGGCCTACAAGGATGGACTATTCAAAGGCAATAAGCATGGTTGATTTCGTATCCGTGTGTCTTAGCAAGACATTTTCTGAATAAATTATAAAGGGGGTATAGATGGAAGAAGCAAAAAAAGACATAGAGACGAGCGAAGATATAGACATATTAGAAGTTCAAAATAACAACAATCAGGAACTGATATCAAGGATGCAAAAAGAGATTGAAGAGATGAAGGAGAAGTATCTCCGATTGTATGCAGAGTTTGAGAACTATAAAAAAAAGATTCAAAAAGATAAGGAGGAATTGATTAAATACAGTAATGAAGCGTTAATTTACGAACTCTTACCGATAGTAGATAGCATAGAGATGGCTATAAAACACAGCCTTGAGGCACAAACTGAGGGGGTCAATGCACTTAGACAGGGTGTAGAAAATACATTAAGGGAGATATTTAGAACCCTTGAAAAATTCGGGGTTCAGCCAATCGAGGCTAAGGATAAACCATTTGACCCTAATCTGCACCATGCGATGAGTCAGATACAGAGGGAAGATTTGGAAGAAAATACCGTTGTTGAGGAGTTTAGAAAGGGTTACATGCTCAAAGACAAGGTCATCAGACCTTCTTTAGTGGTTGTATCCAAAAAAAATGAATAATATAAGGAGGAAATATCATGGGTAAGGCAATAGGAATTGATTTAGGAACTACAAACTCAGTCGTTGCAGTAGTAATTGGGGGTGACCCTGTAGTCATACCTAACCAAGAGGGCAGTAGGACAACACCATCAGTAGTTGCAATCACAGAAAAGGGAGAGAGGCTTGTTGGTCAAATAGCAAAAAGACAGGCGATAACAAATCCGGAAAATACAATATTC
>JBDNDH010000015.1:0-11800 GCA_046719235.1 Thermodesulfovibrionales bacterium | reverse complement strand
TATAATATGCCTATCCACCTCCTGCCAATCATCCCAACCCCCAAGGTGTGTGGTTATGAGTTTTAAATCAGGGACTTCGTTGAGGACATTGATTACCCTTACTGCGTCTGCAATCCTCACCCTTTCAAAGGCGATATCAAAGCCTGTGTGTATGACTATAAAGAGCCCTTCCCTCGCCAGTCTTTTGTATATAGGTATCATACCTTTTGCGTCTATCACAAACTCTTGGTAATAAGGGTGTAATTTTATGCCTTTAAAACCAGACTCTGCGATTTCTGAGATCCTCCTATCCCATAGTTCATCATTAGGGTGTATAGATGGTAATGGGATTATTCGGTCTGATTGAATCTCTCTGCACCATGAGATGATTGAATCAAACTGACCAGGCCTTGTGGCAATATTGCAAAGGACAGATTTGGAAATGCCTGCACTGTCCATTGACTTGATCAACGACTGCAGACTCCCATCCAGATACGCCTTGACGGTTGCATGTTCTGTGAGTGTTTCCATAGCCCTTTTGTAGATTCTATCAGGGAATGCGTGGGTGTGAAAATCTATCGTATTGCTCATGACTATTGTCCAAAATCCTGAGCGTTTTCCTTAAATGCCCTGATTCTCCTTGCAAGTTCCCTGATAGCATCACTCAATGGCATGCCCTTTTCTACAAGTTCCCTTACAAAATTTGCCTTTGCGAGTTCGTTAATAATCTCCATGTGGTTACCAGTCTTTTTACATATGTTCTCTCCTACCTGAATCTGTTGTGTCATGCACCACTCTAAATCCTCCACTGTGAACCTTGATGCGAGCTCCTTGATCTCTGTGATGTCTATCCTTTGTCTTTGCATATCAGCCCTCCTCAATCAGAAAAGTTTTTCCTGTGCCCCTTCGACTGGGTTCAAAATCTTCTTTAGCTCTTCAAGGTTTATCACCTGTATCCCTAATGTCTGTGCCTTTTTTAATTTTGAGCCAGGCTCTACCCCTACTACTACATAGTCTGTATTTTTACTGACAGAATCTGAGACGTTATGCCCAGCCTTTTGTATCATCTCTTTGATATCAGCCCTTGGTATGGGATGCGTGCCTGTAATCACGAATGTTTTTACATTATCTAATAGGACATTTTTTTTGTAATCTGGATTTGTGAGCCTTAGTCCAAATGACTTTAATCTCTCGATAGTATTGATGTTTTCTTCAGTATTGAAAAACTCTGCAATTGCTACTGCCGTCTTTTCGCCAATCTGTTTTATCTTAACAAGGTCTTCAGCCTTTACATTATAGAGAGATTCGATATCCCTGTAGTTTTGTGATATCAGCCTTGCTGCAAACTCCCCCACATGTGTTATACCAAGAGAGACCAAAAAACGTGCAAGGGTTGTCTCTTTGCTTTTTGAAATTGCATTAATGAGGTTTTCTGAAGACCGCTCTGCAAAACTTGGGAGTGCAAGGAGATCCTCCTGTTTGAGTGTAAAAAGGTCTACAAAGTGTCTTATAACGCCTTTTTGATAGAGGAGTTCAACAGTCTTTTCGCCTAAACCATCAATGTCCATAGCGGATTTACCTGAAAAGTGTTTGATCCTTTCTATGACCTGTGCCTCACAATTGATATTTATACACCTTAGTGCTACCTCATCCGCCTCTTTTATAGTATGGGAATTGCATACAGGACAACTTGTAGGTGGTGATACCTTAATCTCTTTGCCTGTTCTCTTATCTTTGAGTGACTTTAAGACCTGTGGTATCACATCACCTGCCCTTTCAATGACAACTGTATCGCCGATCCTAATATCCTTTCTCTCTACTTCATCCCAGTTGTGCAGTGTTGCCTTGCTGACAGTCACACCACCTACATTTACTGGCTCAAGAATTGCAATTGGGGTAATCTTGCCAGTCCTACCGACACTCGGTATTATATCCTTGACGGTAGTCACCTTTTTTTGTGAAGGAAACTTATACGCTATTGCCCAGCGAGGTTCCCTCGTTTTTTCCCCTAGTAGTCTTTGAAGATCTATTCTGTTTACCTTTATAACCACCCCATCTGTCTCAAATGGCATCTTGTCTCTAATTGACTGGAGGTGTTTAACCCCCTCAATGACATCCTTTATGCCCTTCCTTAGTGAAGCACCTTGAGGTATGGGAAACCTTGCAGTTTTTAACCACTCGAAAAACTCCCATTGTGTTTTAAAGTCTAAGCCTTTAACACTGCCTAATCCGTAACAGGCAAGATGCAATCTCCTGCTGGCTGTAACGGACGAGTCGAGTTGTCTTACAGAACCAGAGGATGCGTTGCGAGGGTTTGCAAATGGTGGCTCACCCTTTTGAACCTTTTGTCTGTTTAACTCCTCAAAGTCCTTTATGGTCATATATACCTCACCACGAATGTCTATTTCTTGAGGGATGGTATCTGCTTCAATAATAAGGGGTACTGATTTTATAGTCTTGATGTTCTGCGTCACATCCTCACCCACATATCCATCACCTCTTGTAGATGCCCTTGATAGATAGCCATTGATATATGTCAATTCAATGGCGAGACCATCGTATTTGGGCTCGACGGTGTATTCGATCTCTTCTGTTGTATCAAGAAGACGGTTTAGCCTTTTGTCAAACTCCTCAATCTCGGAGATACTAAAGGCGTTGTCCAATGAGAGCATGGGGGTGTTGTGCCTGACTGTGATAAACCTCTCTAATGGTTTATCTCCTACCCTTTGGGTTGGGGAATCGGGTCGGATGTAATTATACCTCTGCTCAAGGGCTTTTAGCCTCTGAAAAAGAGAGTCATAATGCTCATCACTGATCTCAGGTGCATCTAAGACAAAATACCTGTATGAATGATAGTTTAGGGTCTTAACGAGGGCATCTATCTCTGTCCTTATGTCTTCTGGGATATCTCTATCTCTCAATAGCAACCTCATTAAAGAATCTTAGTGCATTTAAAACGGCCTCAACCTTATTTCTGTGGCGATCTCCAGTGAGGGTCAACTCCCTTGTTAGCAGATCCTTTTCCAAGCAAACGGATATGTAAGCCAATCCAACAGGCTTATCATCAAGTGCTGAAGGTCCCAGATTCCCAGTTGTAGAGATTGAAAAATCTGAGCCTGCCAAACGCCTTACGGATATTGCCATCTCCTCGGATGTCTCTTTGCTGACTGCTCCGTAGATATTGAGGATATCGGCATTTATATTAAGACACTTTATCTTTGATAGTATTGAGTAACTAACCACTGAGATCAGGAAATAGTCGCTTGCTTTTGGTATCTCTGTGATAATGTGGCTTAAAAGACCACCCGTGCAGGACTCTGCTATGGCAAGTGTTTTTTGTCTTTGTCTCAAGTATAAATTTATCTTATTTGCCAAATCCATACACTGTTCAAGGATGTCTTCGTTATTCACCTTTATTCAACCTTACCCTCGACCCTTATAAATAATGTATTTGAGGATACAACAGGCATCTTGTCAATTTCATTCAAGGCATTTAACACATCTCTCTCTCTTGCACTATGTGTAAGCATTACGAGGGGCACGCTACCACCCACCTGTCTCCCTTTTTGTATTACCGATGCTATACTTATGTTGTTAGCACCAAGCACCCCACTTATTTTGGATAAGATGCCGGGTTTATCAAGTGCTGAAAACCTAAAGTAATAGTTGCTCTGCACATCACCCATGTCCATTATCTCGATTTTATACTGGTCGTTAGCAAGTAATCCTATATATTTATCTGGTGACTTGGCTACCTGTATCTTTTTTGCAATGTCAACAATATCTGCCACTACTGCGCTGCCTGTGGGCATATCACCTGCCCCTCTACCGTAATACAATGTGGCACCAACAGAGTCGCCTTCAACATAGACAGCATTAAAAACACCATCAATCTTTGATATCAAATAGTGATTTGGAACCATAGTGGGATGAACCCTCATCTCTACCTTGCCTTCAGTAATCTTTGCGATGGCAAGGAGTTTTATCTTATATCCCAACTCATTAGCAAAGGATATATCTTGGGCTGTGATATGTGTGATGCCTTCTCTGTAAATCCTGTTGTAACTTAATGGTATGCCAAATGCAAGACTACCAAGTATAGCAAGTTTGTGTGTGGTATCGATCCCCTCTATGTCGAAGGTAGGGTCTGCCTCTGCATAGCCAAGTCTTTGGGCTTCCTTAAGGGTATCTGAAAACTCTGCGCCCTCGTTAGTCATCTTTGTGAGTATAAAGTTACATGTGCCGTTTATTATGCCGTATATTGCATTGATATTATTTGCAACGAGTCCCTCTTTCAAAACCTTAATTATAGGGATTCCTCCTGCTACTGATGCCTCAAATCCAACATCCACACCCTCTTTGTCTGCTGCCCTAAAAATATCCCTGCCCTCTGTAGCAAGTAAGGCCTTATTTGCGGTGACCACATGTTTTTTCTGTGAAATAGCCTCAAGCATAAAGTCTTTTGCTGGGTGAATACCACCAATAAGCTCAACGACTATGTCTATGTCATCATCATGGAGTATATCCTTTGCATTTGTAGTCAGGATGCCATCAGGTACCTTAAAGCCCCTGTCACGCTTTATGTCTAAATCGGATATCCTTTTTAGGTTTATGTCTATACCAGTTTTCTGCCTAATTAGCTGCCTTGAATTTAGAAGTATCCTTGCCGTTCCTGAGCCAACCGTCCCAAAACCAATAATCCCAACATTTACACTATCTTTTTTCATATTCCTATACCTCTCAATTTTTTTTGTCTGTTTAGTTTATCATAGGTAGATTATAAACCCCAAAAAAAGCAATATAGTGTTGACCATGCAATCATGGATAGAAAAGTTCGTATCGCCTTGTTCGTATGCTTATGAGTATACCTGCAGCAATAAAGTTGCTCAATAGGGCAGTGCCACCATAACTCATAAATGGAAGGGGCACACCTACCACTGGCATAATACCGATGGTCATTCCTACATTGACGGTGAAGTATATGAAAAACATCGCTGTTATACCTGTAGCAACCAGCCTTCCAAATTCGTCCTTAGCCTTGAGTGCAGTGTCTATACCCCTTAAAAACAATATAAGATAAAGAGAGATCAAAAAGATCGAACCTAAAAAACCTGTCTCTTCAGCATAGACTGAAAATATAAAGTCAGTGTGTTTTTCTGGTAGAAACCTCAAGGGTCCTTGAGTGCCTTTTAGATAACCCTTGCCCGTAAGCCCACCTGATCCAATGGATATCTTCGACTGGTATATGTGATAACCTGCCCCAGCGGTATCTTCTTCAGGATTTATAAAGGCTGTAAGCCTGCTCTTTTGATAATCTTTGAGCTTGTCCCATAGTATGTCACCTAAAAATGGAACAGATATAAGACCGATGATTGTGGCGGTGATGATGAATCGTCTGTTTATCCCCTTGACGATAGACAGGATAACAAATATGCAAAACAAGAGGATTGAGGTGCCAAGATCGGGTTGTTTTATCAATAACACGATTGGGATAAATGCAAATACAAGCGCACTTTTAATGTATATCTTGTCCTTTACAGGTTCTCTTATGTTACTGAGGTATGCAGAATAGGCTATGATAAATGCAAGCCTAAAAAACTCTGAGGGCTGAAAGCTCAGTGGTCCTATAGATATCCACCTCTGTGCACCCATAGAGGTTTTACCAAGAATAAAAACCAGTATTAGAGCGATAAGTCCCATTATATAGAACACATATGCAAACCTTTGTAACCATATATAGTCAAATGTCAAAACCATCAACATGAATATGATACTTATCAATAGCCAAACTATCTGTTTTATATAAAAGTCCTGTTGCTGAAATATATCTACTGGCGGTCTCGTAGCACTATATATAGTAAGTACCCCGATAATAGCCAGGATTAAGACAATGAAAAAGGTTACATAATCAAGGTGTGAGATGAGCCGTCTGTCAATCTTTGGTATCACTTATCCCCCCGGGCTTGAAATATGCCTCAATAACCCTCTTTGCAATTGGTGCTGCAACTGCTCCTCCTCCACCACCATGTTCCACAAAGACCGCAAGGGCTATTTCAGGATTGTCTACAGGGGCAAATGCTATAAACCACGCATGATCCATGTATTTTTCTCCCTTGAGGCCCTTTTTTTTGCCAACCACCTGAGATGTGCCTGTCTTACCACCTATCTCCACTATTGATGACTTGGCAGATTTTGCTGTTCCACCAGGTTCATTTACAACGCCATACATGGCTGCCTTTATGATCTTGAGGTTTTCTTCCTTTACATCGATTTTTGTAATCTGTCCTTTTGTCCCCCTTAGAAGAGTGGGGGTCAAAAGATAACCTCCGTTTACCATTGCGGCGGTCATCCTTGCCATTTGTATAGGTGTGGCAAGCACAA
Organism: Thermodesulfovibrionales bacterium; assembly: GCA_046719235.1. GTDB lineage: Bacteria > Nitrospirota > Thermodesulfovibrionia > Thermodesulfovibrionales > Dissulfurispiraceae > DUZI01. The sequence continues at coordinate 5,440 of JBDNDH010000015.1, read as the reverse complement.
AACCTTGACCTATGGCTGATATAAAGGTATCTCCAAGATACCAAGACATCTTTTTGACGTCTGATTTCCATTTAGCATTTGGTATCAAGCCTTTTCGCTCTGAGACAGGCGTGAGGTTTATACCAGTCTCACTGCCAAGACCAAACAATATTGCATATTTATATATCTTGTCTATCCCAAGTCGTTTGCCCACCTCATAGAAATAGACATCACACGACTCCACTATAGCCCTATGAAAATTCACAACTCCATGTCCTCCTTTCATCCAGCAACCAAAGGTCCAACTTCCATAAGTAAGCCCACCAGTGCAATATGTTGTCCAGTCAGTACTAACTACGCTCTCTTCAAGGGCTGCCAGGGCAGTTATCATCTTGAAGGTTGAACCAGGTGGATACTGACTCTGAAGTGCCCTATTTAACATAGGTTTCTTGGGATCATTTATTAGTGTGTTCCAGTCCCTATTACTTATCCCTTTTGCAAATTGATTTGGGTCAAAAGAGGGCATACTATCAAGTGCGAGTATCTCACCTGTATCAACTTTGAAAGCCACAACTGCACCAGCCTTGTTGCCAAATGCTTCTTCTATTAACTTGTGTAGTCGGATATCGATGCTTAGGTGTATGTCTTTGCCTTTTATTGGTTGGGTTTCACTTATTAATCTCAACTCCCTCCCAATGGCATCCACCTCCACTACCCTTCCACCAGGTATGCCCCTAAGGTCTTTGTCAAAAACCGCCTCCACACCCCATTGCCCAACAAGTGCATCTGTAGGGAACCCTTGTAGATCACCCCCATGTAAGTGCCTTATCTTACCCAAATAACCTATTATATGGGCTCCTGATTTACCATATATGTAATGCCTTCCAACCTCAGTCTCAACAAAAAGCCCTTGAAAGTCTGATTTATGTGCCTCAATTTTTGCAACCTCTTCAAAAGAAATACCCATCTTGAGTTTTATCGGTACGAAGGGACTTATGTTTCTTTTGTTTAACTTTTCTGATAGTTCTTCCTTGTTTATATCGAGGAGTCGGGCGAGGGCATTCACATCTATGGTATCAATTGCCTCAGGGCTTAGTAGGACACTAAAAAACGGGACATTTTTCACAAGAGGCAACCCATTTCTATCGTATATTATGCCCCTTGGTGGTGGGGTCTTGATTATTCTAAGCCTGTTTGATTCTGATAATTTTTTATATCTATCTCCCTCCAATATCTGCAATTGCCACAATCTTAAAAGTATAATGATAAACACCAAGATGATGAGATATGAGGCAATAAGCAGTCTTTTAGTCATTATAATTCCCTTGGCGATTTTATAAACCAACCTATTGGGAGATTAACAACAGCCTGAACTAATAACATCTCCAAAATTTTCATTTGGTTTATTTGAACACCTGTAAGGATAACCCTTGAGGTTATAGAAATCAGGGAGTCTACGAGTGTAAAGACGCCCAACACAATGGCAATCAAGATTGATGTCCATTTATAGAATATCTCAGAAAAGGTAAAGGCAGTAGCCCAACCTATCATTGACTTCCCAAGCATACAGGGGCCTAGTATCGTTCCTGATAATATATCTTCAACGCCACCCACAATCGCCCCAAAAAGGGCAGAATTGATCTCACCCCTACCACTCCAATACCCTTTTACATGTGGGGTCTTTGGTAAATTTTTTATCGCATAGATAAATACTAACGCAGTAGTAAGATTGAGCTGATTGTCCCATATTGTTATCTGTCCCTGAATAACTATTACCAATATGATGACCGAGAACCATACAAAATATCTCATCACTTGCCTAAATTATGTACGTTTGAAATCACCGCAACCTCTTCCAGCTTCGTATCATATTGAAATGGTATCACCTTGATGTTTTGGAAAAACTCAACATTGTCCTTGTTAACTGAGTGCACCACTCCAATAGGTATGCCTGATGGAAACAGTCCATCCAATCCTGATGTAACTATCACTTGACCTTTTTCCACATTTTCTTCAGGTGGAATATAATTAAGATTTGCAAAGGAATGACCAGTGCCTGAAAGTACCCCTTCTACCCTGCTATCTTGCACCCTCACAGAGACCGAAAAGTTTGGATCTCTCAAGAGTAGTATGCTCGAAAAAGAGCCTTTTACATCATAAACCTTACCTACAAGTCCTTTCGGGCTGATTACAACCATATCTTTCTTGATACCATCATTACTGCCCTTGTCTATGGTCATTAACATGAGCAAGCGATCATAACCCCTACCGATTACCCTCCCGATACAAACTATCTTATATGGTTCATGCCTAAAGGCAAGGATATCCTTCAATCTTTTATTTTCGTTTATTATCTCACCGTATTGTAACCTTTCAATGGATAACTGTAACAACTCCTGCCTTAGTCTCTTATTTTCGTTGTAGGTGTTTATGAAATTTGATATAGAAGAGCAAATGTTGGTGGTAAGACTCTTGATGGTTTCAAAAACATAAGACAGAGCAGGGATATGTGGCTTAACACCGATTTTGTATTGATAAGTCATGATCAAGAATGAAACAAGCAAAATAGAAAAGACTATTAAAAGTCTTTTTTTGTCCTTAGACATTAATTAGACGAAAGGGCAACCTTCTTTAGTAAGTCTATCCTATCAAGCATAATCCCACAGCCCCTTACCACTGCTGTAAGTGGGGCATCTGGCACAATAACTGGCACTCCAGTGTGTTCCTTTATAAGTTTATCAAGCCCTCTCAAGAGCGCACCTCCACCGGCAAGAACTATACCACTATCGACGATGTCTGCCGAAAGTTCTGCTGGGGTATTCTCAAGGGTAACCTTCACAGTATCGAGTATAAGGGTAACGCTCTCCTGCAGTGCCTCTCTTATCTCTTCTTCTGTAACCTGAATTGCCTTTGGTATCCCAGCAACTAGGTCCCTGCCCTTTACCTCCATCGGTTCTACAGGTTCTGTAGGATATGCAGATCCCAGTGAAATCTTTATCATCTCTGCGGTTCTCTCACCAATCATCAGGTTGTATTTCCTCTTTATATATGCAATGATAGCCTCATCCATCTTATCACCGCCTACCCTCACCGCCTTACTATAGACAATCCCATCTAACGATATAACCGCCACGTCGGTAGTGCCGCCACCAATGTCAACTATCATGTTGCCAGATGGTTCACCAACTGGTAACCCAACCCCAACCGCTGCTGCCATTGGTTCCTCAATAAGATAGACTTCCCTGGCGCCTGATGCATGGACTGCGTCCTTGACAGCCCTTTGCTCAACCTGTGTGATTCCTGAGGGAACTCCAATGATAACCCTCGGTGAGATAAAGCTCTTCCTATTGTGAGCCTTTGCTATAAAATATTTTAGCATCTCCTCAGTGGCATCAAAGTCTGCTATAACACCATCTTTCATTGGTCTTATTGCTGTGATGCTTGATGGCGTCTTGCCAAGCATCTCCTTAGCCTCAATACCAACAGCTACTGGTTTCTTTGTGTCCTTTCTGAATACAACAACTGAAGGCTCATCACATATTATCCCCTTGCCTTTCATATATACAAGGGTATTTGCTGTGCCTAAATCTATTGCAAGATCATTTGAAAAGGCTCCCAAAATTTTTTGAATAAATACCATCTCTCCCCTGTCTTTCCTTATTTAGTTTAGTTTATAATTAACAAAAGCCAATCCTTGTGGAATAGCATATTAAGACTGTGTCTAAACTTTTTATATTAGCAAATGAACCTAATTATTTGCAAACTTGGGGCTTGTAATTATAAACGCTAAGAACAGATTTTCGTGACTTTAGTGCCTGTCTAAAGCCATTTTAAACAATATAATCTTGATCATAAAAAACTTCCCACTTTGATATTGCAGTTTAGATTTGGGTTTTGTTTAAGTATAGAATATTTGTATTTCTTATTGTTACAATATCAAATATTTTGACTAATTGGAGATGATTATGGCAGATAGATTGTTGCCACTGCATATAGGCATAATAATGGATGGCAATGGTAGGTGGGCAGAGTTAAGAGGTTTGCCTCGCGCAGAGGGGCACAAAAGGGGAGTTCAAAGGGTGAGGGAGATGATCGATGCATCTCTGAGTTTTGGTATTGATATACTCTCACTCTATGCCTTTTCACTTGAAAACTGGTTAAGACCATACGAGGAGATAACGGTCATAATGAGGCTTTTAAAAAGGGCTATAAAAGAGGAGTTTTCAAACTTTGTCAACGAGGGAATAAGATTCCGGGTTATTGGCAACAGAACTCGCCTAAACCCTGATGTTTTGAAGGCAATTGAAGATCTTGAGTCTGCAACGCAGCACAACCAAAGACTTATCCTACAGTGTGCCTTGAGTTATGGGGGACGTGATGAGATAGTAAGGGCTATAAAGAAACTAATTGACCTTAATATTCAAGCCGATACACTGACTGAGGATACCTTTGCTGGTCTCCTTGATACATCAGGTATCCCAGATCCTGATTTAATAATTAGAACAAGCGGCGAGATGAGATTGAGCAATTTCCTTATATGGCAGTCTGCATATTCTGAATTTTACTTCACGGATACCCTCTGGCCAGACTTTACAAAAGAAGAGTTTCTGGAGGCAATCCAGAATTATCGCACCAGAGATCGCAGATTTGGTAAGGTAAAGAGGTGCATTATTGCACAGTAAGAGACTAATCGTAGCAGTTATCGCAGTTCCCCTGCTTTTTCTCTATGTCACAAAACTTCCTCCAGTTTTCTTTTTGTGCCTGTTAGTAGTTATATCAACACTTGCCCAGATTGAATTTAACAGTATGTATAAGGTCAGACCATCACTATCCATTTTGTCTATTTTTGGTGGGATAGGCATCTTTGGAATTCCATATCTGTTTTCTCATATTGACCTTCAGTATCAGCCCGAGATACTACCAACACTGCTTATACTGTTTGTGATGCTGATTACATCAATAAGACTATTTGAGATCAAAAACCCCAAAAACTCACTGATGGATATTGCACCAGCCATCGTCAGTTTGGTATATATCCCGTTGCTTTTATCGCCCCAATGGCATATTAGATTGGTTGGCAGTGAATGGATAGTCATATTATACGGTTCTGTGTGGGCTTCAGATAGTCTTGCATACTATGTTGGTAAGGGAATTGGCAAGCGAAAACTATACTATGAGATGAGCCCAAATAAGACATTAGAGGGTGGCGTTGGATCTATAATTGGGGGGGCAACCGCTGCACCCCTACTTGCGTGGGCTATGGGCTTATTTGCTAATCCTATGTGGGTAAAGGTCGGCTTCACAGGCTACATCTTGATAGGGTCATGTATAGGTTTTTTTACAATCATCGGTGACCTCGTTGAATCTATGTTTAAACGAGATGCTGGTATCAAGGATTCAGGTAGTATATTGCCTGGTCATGGGGGGATACTTGATAAGATGGATGGTGTCCTATTTGCTG
>JBDNDH010000149.1:0-4609 GCA_046719235.1 Thermodesulfovibrionales bacterium | reverse complement strand
GGGAAAAATGTGTGGGATCCTGCTAAGACTGCAGCATTAGCACAGAGTATATCAGACTGGCATTTATCTTCACCATCATACTTTAAGGCAGTTCAGGCAAAGGTAAAGGCATTGGTTGAAAGTGGTCAATTAGGTTTGTTTGCAAATGGTTATTGGGGACATCCTGCCTATAAGTTACCACCTGAGGCAAACCTTATGGCAGTAGCACATTATCTTGAGGCATTGGAGTGGCAGAAGGATGTAATCAGGATGCAGGCACTACTGGGTGCAAAAAACCCACATCCTCAGACATTCCTCGTCGGTGGTATGTCGATACCAGTTGATCCCAATAGTCAAAATGCAATCAATGCAGGTTCAATCGCAATGATGCTTGATCTTGCCAAGAAGGCAGAGGACTTTGTAAAGAAGGTTTATATACCAGACTTGCTTGCTGTCGCTGGTTTTTATAAAGAATGGGCATCATATGGCGGAGGCGTTCCGAATTATCTGTCTTATGGTGAGTTCCAATTAGACACAAAGAGTAATACCACAAACTGTTGGCTGCCACCTGGTTTTATCAGAAATAGGGATCTGAGCAAGGTAGAACCAGTAGATCACAAAAAGGTTACTGAAGATGTTGCATATGCGTGGTATAAATATAGTGATGATGACAAAAAGGCAAAACATCCGTGGGACGGTGAGACAACACCAAACTATACCGGCCCAAAACCACCGTATGAGTACCTTGACACATCAAAAAAATACTCATGGGTAAAGGCTATCAGATACGATGGTCTATCCACGGAGGTAGGACCACTCTCAAGGATGCTCGTTGCATATGCTAAGGGACATAAGAGGGTGAAAGAGGTTGTAGATATGGTGCTCAGCAAATTAGGCGTAGGCACTCCGGCGCTCTTTTCTACACTTGGTAGGACAGCTGCAAGGGGTATTGAAACGCTTGTCACCGCTGAGATGTTACCAACTTGGATTGGTGAACTTGCTGCAAACATGAAAAAGGGCGATCTCAAGATACATGCAAACGAAAAATGGGATCCATCCACATGGCCTGCAGAGGCAAAAGGCTATGGCTTCCACGAGGCACCGAGGGGTGCATTGTGTCACTGGGTGGTAATCAAGGATAAGAAGGTTGCTAACTATCAGTGCGTTGTGCCTGGTGGTTGGAACTCTGCACCGAGGGATGCAAAGGGACAGAGAGGACCATTTGAGGAGGCTCTTATCGGAACACCTGTTGCGGATCCAAACAGACCAATAGAGATACTGAGGACAATACATTCTTTTGACCCATGTATGGCATGTGCTATACACATAGTGGATGCTGATGGTAATGAATTAATAAAGGTAAAGGCGAAATAAAGGAGGGGTAATATGGCACGTGAATATATTTGGGAAGTGCCTGTAAGGGTTACCCACTGGGTTAATGTGATTAGCATACTTGTTCTTACAGTAACGGGTCTCTACATAGGAGACCCTTACGCCCAAGGGGCTGATGAACACTCTATGCTCATGGGGAAGATGAGGTTCTTTCACTTTATTTTTGCTTACATCTTCATAGCAAGTGTGCTCGTAAGGATTTACTGGTGGTTTGTTGGCAACAAATATGCGCGTTTAGATCAGTTTATCCCTTTGAGTGGCGAAAGATGGAAAAACCTCATTGATACTGCCTTGTTTTACGGTTTTATGAAAAAAGACCTTCCACATTCACCGGGTCACACAGGGCTTGCAGGTCTGACATACTTCTTTCTATTTGGTTTATTTATAGTAGAGATAATCACTGGATTTGCCCTGTATTCTCAGAGTCACGATGGCGGTGCAATATGGACCGCCCTTGGAGGTTGGCTTTTACCGGTCTTAGGGCAAGGTATGGTTAGATTTATACATCATGTGATAATGTGGCTGATACTGGTATTTGTTATCATTCATGTCTATATATCAGTCCACAATGATGTGATTGAAAAGTGTGGTCTTGTAATGTCGATATTTAATGGATACAAAAACTTTAAGGACAGCCATCACCATTGAGAACAGCCTTAATTGGTCTTGGCAATATACTTTTAAGTGATGAAGGGATCGGGGTCCATGCGATAAACCTCATAAGGCAAAGGTATGCCTTTGAGCCTGAGATTGATATTATTGATGGAGGGACGCTTGGGCTCGATCTCTTACATTTTTTTGAGAATCGAAACGATGTTGTAATAGTAGATGCGGTAAATCTTAAACAGGCACCTGGCTACATAAAAATTTTAAGAAATGAAGAGATACCTTCAACAATCAATAAAAAACTTACAGTCCATCATATTGGATTGGCGGATATACTGTCATCTCTAAGGTTACTTGGTAAATACCCTAAGAATATTGTGTTGGTTGGCATTCAGCCAAAATCTCTTGAGATGACACTTGATATGACAGATGTTTTGAAAGATAGACTTGAAGACATTATACAATTCACAATAAAAGAACTGGAGGTAATCGGTCATAAATGTGCCTTGCAATACCATCAAAGATAATAAGCATTGATAATCTCATGGCAACGGTTGATATCATGGGGGCAAGAAGGGATATAAGCCTTGTGCTTTTACCAGAAGATGCATATGTGGGAGATTATGTCCTTGTTCATGCAGGCTTTGCCTTACAGAAGATAGACGAGGAGACCGCACAAGAGTCATTAAGACTCTGGAGAGAATACGCGGAGCTCCTTGAACAGGAAGAGTCATGGCATGAAGACGGATAATTTACTTAATCATACTCAGATGTCGTGATATCTTAGAGAAATCATCAATACTCAGTGTCTCTGCCCGTCTCATGTAGTCTATCCCTATGTTTGTCAGGATTTCTTTTATATGAGGATTGAGGGGCTTAAGGCAGTTATACAGTGTCTTTCGCCTTTGTCCAAAACCAGCCTTTAAGACCTGAAAGAAGACCCTTTCGTCTCCAACATCTATTCTTGATGTTGGAGAGATGTCAATCTTAATTACAGCAGAGTCGACCTTTGGTGTGGGACGAAAAGCACCCCTTGGAATGATGAATTTTAATTCTGCTCGTCCATAATATTGAACTGCCACTGATAGAAGACCATAATCACCTTTTTTATTGTCAGCAACGATCCTCTCTGCCACCTCTCTTTGCATCGTGATTGTCATAGATCTTAATTTGTCTCTTGCCTTAAGAAGCCTGAAGAGGAGGGGTGTGGTTATGTAGTATGGGATGTTTGCAACTACTTTAAATTCAGATAGATCTTCGTATGGATATTTCATCGCATCAATATGGATTATATTCACCTTTTCATTGTTTTGATACCTCTGTTGAAGTGTCTTTACAAAGTATTCATCAATCTCAATAGCCAAAACCTTTTTTGCCCTTTGTATTAATAGATCTGTAAGCCTTCCGTGACCGGCACCAATCTCCACTACAGTGTCATTGTCGCAGATCTCAGATGCCTCCAAGATCCTCCTTAGAATAGAAGGATCAAAAAGGAAGTTTTGTCCAAGATGTTTCTTTGCCATTAAAAGCCTTTCAATAGAATCAGGGTTGATAGTTTTTTATCTGATTTGTTGAGGACGATACCGGCTTTACATTAATGTTATGAACTGCCTCGCCAATCTTTTGCCACCTATTTTCCTTCGGTATCCATTGCCAGAAATCCAATTTTATTGTGTGATTACCCAATGTATTGAACCGTAGTCTTATAGCACTTTCATTGCTACTGTATCGTCTGTTATTAACGAGCCAGGAGTAACTGTACTTTACAGTCTGACCATACAAAGAACCAGTTTTAGCGTATATTGAAAACACCCCCTCTTCATTCTGTTCGAGTTCTGATGGCCCATTTATCCCTACTGTTAGCCTTTCTATCACTGTGATGTTCTGGCTCCCCTCAAATAGAGGTGTCCCACTGTTGTCGGTCAGTGTTGCAGTTATATGGTAATTACCAACATCGTTACCAATAAATTCAATCTTGTCTGAGTAATTAGCAATTCCCTTACCGTTGATTGTCCAATAAAACCTCTCTTTTGCTATCTGTTTACAATCCAAGACTGTCTTTAACCATGATCTCTCACCCACCATGATCGTTTGTTTATCGGATACTATCTGGATGGGGACAGGCTTTAATTTTATTAATACAGACTGTTCCTTTAAAACGGCAGAATATTCTGAAAAACACTCGGCATTTATCTTGACTGTATATTTATCCCTGAATGCTACATGCCTAAATGTGCACTTGTCGTCACACCTTATTTCTTTTGCTGCTGTACCATCTACAAAAACATTTGTCCTGCTTATAGGGATATTAGGTGTAGCAGATTTTATAGTACCATTAATCACAAAGGCATCTTTGTATTTTTCATATACTCCCCTTACAAGTCGTCTAAATTCATTATTAAAGAGAAATAGGGCTACAAATTCATCCTGTGTGGTTGTAAGGTTAAATCTGGGTATCGGTGCGGTAAAGACGAATTCGCCATTTTTGAGGTATCCATCAAATTCAAGGGCTTCTCTAAACCTGTTATCCTTTTGGAACTTATTGTAATAGACTTTCAACCTGTTTATGTCGTCATGGAGATTTATATTTGTGGAGTATGTCTTTAATCTGTAAAAAAACCTTTCATGACTG
>JBDNDH010000148.1:0-4610 GCA_046719235.1 Thermodesulfovibrionales bacterium | reverse complement strand
TATAGCGATGTTGTCGATCACCTCTTTTACCTTGTTGACCCTGTAGTAGTATTCCTCAATACTATATTGCCTATTCATGGATCTTAATACATGATTATCTCCAGATTGTAAGGGGATATGGAGATGCTTGCAGACCCTTTCATCTTTTAATAATTCTATCAGGGTATCATTTACAAATTTGACCTCTATTGAACTAATCCTGATCTTCTTTATAGAGGTTCTTGAAAGGATCTCAGATATTAACATATAAATATCTAATTTGCTTGATAAATCACTTCCATACTGACCTATGTTAGTTCCCGATAATACTATTTCAGAATACCCCTCGTCCACATATTGTTTAACAGTATCTATTATCTCCTTAGGATGAATACTCTTTGATTTACCCCTTGCATTTATTATTGAACAGTAAGTGCAATTATCATTACATCCTTCTTGCACTTTAATAATAGGCCTTGAGACATTCATTTTAATATCTTTACTGTTAACCCTTGAATCTTCTTGAAAAATTTTGATTATATCATTTTTAAAATTGTTATCATATAACAATATCCTATCCAGCCCTTTAATATATGATTTATTTAAATGTGCAAAACAGCCTGTAACAACGACTTTATTTGCATATCTCAAGGCCTTTTGAATAGTTTGTCTTGACTGGCTATCAGCCTTTGATGTAACAGCACATGTATTGATAACACAAAAATCTGGATTTTCTTTCAAATCAACAAGTTGATGTCCGTTAGTTAAAATCTCTCTAATTATACTCTGTGACTCCGATTGATTGGTTCTACAACCTATTGTGAGAACTGATACCTTCATTGTATATACCCTCAAGACTATGTCGCTTAGGATTTTCAATCTTTACATTGATAATATCACCTATATCTAATGTCTTGTTGCTTTTTATGTAAACAATCTTGTTTGTGCGAGATCTGCCCATATAGTCAAATTGAGCCTTATCGCTTTTATCATCAATAAGGACTTCAATGATCTTACCTTGTAGTTCTCTATTTTTCTCATCCGTAATGACATCTTGAAGTTTATTAATCTCTGCTAATCTCTTTTCCTTTACCTCTTCGTTGATTTGTCCACCGTAAGATGACGCCATCGTTCCAGGTCTTTTAGAATACTTAAATGAGAAGATACCGTCAAACCTTATCTCCTTTAAAGCCTTTAGTGTTTGTTGATGGTCTTCTTCAGTCTCATAGGGAAAACCAGTAATGATATCTGTTGTTATAGATATATCAGGCACTTTATCCTTTAGCCTTAAGATCAAATTGAAATAATAATCGTAATCATATTTTCTGTTCATTAGTTGCAAGATCCTTGAGGAGCCAGATTGTAAAGGCAAATGGATATGCTCACATAACTTGTCCAATCTTTCAAAGGCATCTATCAAACCTTCTGACAGATCTTTGGGATGTGATGTCATAAAACGTATCCTTTCAATACCATCTATTTCATTGATCATCTCTAACAATGTAACAAAATCAGTACCGTTACTTTTATAGGAGTTTACATTTTGACCAAGAAGAATAACCTCCTTATATCCTTTTTGAGACAAATCCTGTATCTCTTTTATGATGGCTGATGCCGCCCTACTCTTTTCTTGTCCTCTTGTATATGGGACGATGCAATAGCTACAGAAATTATTACACCCATACATAATGTTTACAAGTGCCTTTACTGGTGATTTTCTTTTTGCAAGACCTATGTCGGGCATGGTGTTATGCATATCTGTATGGACATCCTTTAGCATTAAGGGATCTTCCTGTAGTAATCTATTTAATTCCATAGTCCCTAAAATAAAATCTACATGGCTGTATCTCTTTAGTATCCTATCCCCTTCTTGTTGTGCTATACATCCAACCACACCAATCTTTAGATCTGGATTTTTCTTTTTTAGGGTTTTAAAGCGTCCAATCTGACTGTAAAACTTGTCTTCAGCCTTTTTTCTGATACTGCATGTGTTTATAATCAGAAGGTTAGCGCCTTCTGGCTCCTGAGAATGCTCAAACCCCTTAGATTCTAATATCCCACTAATCTTTTCAGAATCGTGCTCATTCATCTGACAGCCAAAGGTTATGATATGGTATCTTTTTGTATTGTTAGAAGATTTTTGTGCAAAAGTCATGGTGCTTTTTATGGTATTTCTGGATGTATTATCTTTATATCATCACTACTTAGTGCTTCTATTAAAAATACCTTCAAATTTTCCTTTTCCTCTTTTGTTAATTTTAATGGTTTTAAAACTTTATTGCCCTTACCACCACCAATATCAAAAAAATCAATAACATCATCCAATGAATCAAAATATCCATTATGCATATAAGGGGCGGTTTTTGCTACCTCTCTTAGTGAAGGCGTCTTAAATGCCATCCAATCTTGCTTTTTCTTTGTAATCAGATACCTACCTACATCTTCTTTAAGTGTTTTATAATCTTTAAAATTGTGCTGTTTTGCTACAAACCTCCTTGTAATCTCTATTAAAGGGTCATTTATGTGTTCTTCCTTTTGTGGAACAAATAAGGCATGAAACTTCTGATCCATCAATGCTTCCCCGTGATGACATTTTATACAACCACCTTTGGTAGTGAATATTTCGTAACCTTTTTTTGCCTGTGTAGAAAGCGCATTCTTATCCCCCTTTAGAAACCTATCTATTGGTGCGTTCTTTGAAATCAAAGACCTTTGAAATGCTGCAAGTGCCTTTGCAATATTATTCTTGTTTACATCTTCTTGAAATATTCTTTTAAACGTCTCTCTGTAATATGGAACCTGTCTAATCTTTTCTTCCATATAGTCTAAATTCAGATTCATCTCAAATGAAGACATCACAGGAAACAGTGCCTGATCTTCTAAGGATCTTGAACGACCATCCCAAAAAAGACTCTTATGGAATGCAATGTTTATAAGGGTGGGGGTATTTCTCCAGTTTTTTGTTGTTGGGTAGCTTAAGGATATAGCCTGTCCGTCAGTAAAAGCCATATCAGGGATATGACATGTTGCACAACTCATGGTGCCATCACCTGAAAGTCGTCTGTCAAAAAAAAGTTTCTTTCCCAACTCTATCTTCTCAGTAGTCTGTGGGTTATCTCTTGGAATTGGTATTTTATCAATTGGTTTAAGAACCTTCGCATAACTTACTGTAGAAAAAGAAAAAATGATGTAAAATATGATTATAATTATTCTACTTCTTTTCACCTTTTAACTCCCTATCAATAATCTTTTTGTAGTAAGTATAGTCTCTATTGCCAACAACCCTTATTCCATTGATAAATATGGTTGGTGTGTTATACAGGTCTAATTCTTTGGCTAACTGTAAATCCTTATCAATGAGATGTGAATATTTCTTTTTATCTAATGCGTCTTTAAACTTATTTACATCAAGTCCTATCTCTTTTGCGTATACAATAAGAGAGTCCCTATCAAGTTTGGGAGATTTTTTTAATAACAATTCGTGCATTTCTGCAAACTTTCCCTGTTCATTAGCTGCAAGTACTGCAAGGGAAGAAATATAAGCATAATCCCTATATTTATATGGATATTGCTTTATAACTAACCTTATCTTATCCTTATGGTCTCTCATAATTTTTTGGACCGTTGGACCAACAGCAACACAATGAGGTCATTGGTAGTCGATAAACTTTACCATTGTAACAGGGGCATTATCAGGACCTATTACTGGTGATTCCCCAACAGGGATAGTAAACCGATTTTCTGAAGCATAACAAACACTTGAAAATAAAAAGATGATAAGCATTAGTAAATATTTTTTTATCTTTAACATTTTATCTTACCTCCAATATTTTTCATCAATTCAGTCTTATTTTTTCCATTCTTTTTTGCAACATATAAGGCATTGTCTGCGTATCTGACTAAATCATCATAACTTATCATATCTTCATTTAGTTCTGCTACCCCTCCACTTACTGTAAAATTAATAGGATGTGACTTGTAGATAATGTGTTCATTTTGGATTGCCAATCTTATCCTTTCTGCTACATCATAAGCATTTTCCAATCTTGTATCAGGTAGTATACAGCAGAACTCTTCCCCTCCGTATCTACCAATTATGTCTATATCCCTTAGTTTTTTCTGAGCAATGTTTGCAAAGGTCTTCAATACTATATCTCCTGCTAAATGACCAAAACAGTCATTAATATCCTTGAAATTATCTATATCAAAGATAATCAGTGATAATGGCCTTTTGTGTCTTCTATGCCTCTCATATTCTTCTATTAGTCTATCTTCAAGATAGCCCCTATTATAAATACCTGTCAGCATATCTGTCCTTGATACCTCTATGAGTTTCATCTGGTATAGAACAAGGTCCGTAACATCATAAACCGTTATACAGATATGAGATACCTTATTGTTATTATCACGTACTGGGAAGATTGCCCCTGTTTGTTGCATATGATCAACATAACAATTTGATGCCCCGATGGGCTTTAGTGGGAAGATATAACCATGTAGTTTTTGAGAAAGATAGGTAAAGTTTCCAAAAAGAAGCGTTGATTTGAATTGCTTATGGAATTTTTCATTATCAAGGTTTGGAAATATCTCAAAAAGATTTTTGTTTGTTGCTGACGTTAAATCAATGCCAG
>JBDNDH010000147.1:0-4615 GCA_046719235.1 Thermodesulfovibrionales bacterium | reverse complement strand
GATGCAATTTCTGGCTTGTAAAAAAGGGTTTTCCCTGCTTGAGATAATAGTAGTTGTCTTTATATTAAGCCTTTTGGCAGCGATAGTAGCACCCAAGATCATTGGCAGGACAGATGATGCAAGGATTGCAGAGGCAAAGGTTCAGATAAGAAACTTTGAGACAGCATTAAAGTTGTTTAAATTAGACAACGGTTTTTATCCCGATACACAGCAAGGACTTGAGGCATTGATAACCAAACCCACCATCGGTAAGATCCCTCAGAGATATCGTGATGGTGGTTACCTTGAACACAAAAAGATACCATTAGACCCATGGGGCAACCCCTATGTCTATATCTCTCCAGGGGTGCATGGTGATTATGACCTTTTTAGTTATGGTGCCGATGGCAAAGAAGGTGGAGAGGGCAAGGATGCAGATATAAAGAGCTGGGAGATACAGTAAAATAATACAAATATAGCGATGTTTTGTTGTATTATATCTGAAATTTAATATCAAGTGAGGTAATAGATGCGGGTCATTGAGGGAAAGTTAGACGCAAGTGGGTTGAGGTTTGGGATTGTAGTAAGCAGATTTAATGACTTCATCACATCAAGGCTTCTTGATGGTGCAATTGATGCCTTGATTAGACATGGTGCTGTTGAGAACAACATTGACATCGTAAAGGTGCCTGGCTCCTTTGAGATCCCCCTTGCTGCAAAGATGATGGCACAAAAAGACAACCTTGACGCCATTATATGTCTGGGCGCAGTAATCAGGGGTGCTACGCCACATTTTGATTATGTTGCAAGCGAGGTTTCAAAAGGTATTGCACTTGTTAGCCTTGAGACAAACAAACCTGTTGCATTTGGGATAATTACTGCCGATACCATAGAGCAGGCGGTTGAAAGGGCTGGGACAAAGGCTGGGAACAAGGGGTGGGATGCTGCATTGACTGCCATAGAAATGGCGATGGTTATGAAAAACATATAGCATCAACCATGACTCTTCTGCCCATATTCGTTATGGCTTTTAAATGAAGCGAAGAACAGCAAGGGAATATGCCCTTCAATTCCTCTACAGGATTGATTTTTTTACTCGTATTCCACCAGATATAGACAAACGTCTATCGGCATTCTTGCAAGACATAGGTGAACAGAGGCAAGAGGTTATAGAGTTTGTTAATGAACTCGTAATTGGCACTATCGAAAGGCTTGAGGAGATAGACAATCTCATAGAGTCATATGCCATTAATTGGAGCTTTGATCGTCTTGCGAGTATTGATAAGGCAATTTTAAGGATAGCCACATATGAGTTACTGGCACATCAAGAGGTATCGCCTGCAATAATCATAGATGAGGCGCTGGAGATCGCAAAAAAGTTTTCATGCAAAGAATCTCCAGCCTTTATCAATGGCTTGCTTGATAAGATATCAAAGGTTATAAGGAAATAGACACCGCCAAATTCACTCACTTAGAATCCCTACAACGCATTGCCAATCACTAAAAAGGCTTAATGATAAGGATTACCCTCAAGCAGATATTGCCAAATATCCCTGCCACTATGTCGTCAAGCATGACCCCTATGCCATTTTGGAATCTTGCCTCAATGTTTCTTATAGGAAAAGGCTTTAAGATATCAAAAAGGCGAAATAGGAAAAAACCTACTAACAAATTAGAGATTTCCAAATGAATACCAAACATGGTTATCAGCATCCCTACAAACTCATCTACTACTATCCTTTTATCATCCTTATCCCATTGGGACTCTACCTTGTAGCATGCCCATGTTCCAATAGCGATTAAAAAGGAAATCATAGAAAACTGCCATATCAAAGAGGGATTACATACATAGATAAACAGTAAACTTACAAGACTCCCCCATGTCCCAGGTGCAAATGGAATATAGCCTACAAACACTACAGAGGCAATCACCTTTGCCAGTCTATCACTTACAGTCATCACTTTTGAGCCGTCTTTTTTAAGGATAAATGACTCCCCCATCAACTATTAGATTTGCATAGACAAAATAGACACTTTTGAGTAAGATAACTCTTATATAAAATGATTTGAGCAATTTAAAGCAAGAAATGAAAAAGGACAACTTATTTAAGATATGTTTATCGGTAATTACCTTTGCAGTCCTGTCAGCTATCTTAACCCTTGACCTGCCCCCCTTTAATTACTTAGAACTCAGGATCTACGACCTCATCATGCACTTTAAGTCAGCATCAAATTCTTCAAAGGTGGTAGTAATAGGGATAGACGAAGAGAGTTTCAGGCATTTAGAAGATTGGCCATGGCACAGACCACTCATAGCAGAAGGTCTAAAGAAGATTGATTCCATGGATGCAAGAATTATTGTCCTTGACATACTCTATGCAGAAAAGGATAAAAATCCTGCACTTCAGGAGATTAGGACAATCATAGAGAAGATTAAAAACAACCCCGACGATGTTGTAAAAAAAGAGGTCTTAAGCCTCTTTCCACACCTTAAGATGACTAAGGATGAACAAAAACGTTACACGGAAGCTATTATTAATGCCTCCATTGCTGATACCCATAGGATAGTCCTTAAAATACTTCTTGAGGCTGAAAAAAGGATAGACTTTGACACCATATTTGCACAAAATATTTCGGGTGTAAGAAATATCCTTATGCCTATTGAATTTGTCTATAGTAAAAATGCCAATTCTGCAGAGTTACCTGATTTTTTGTCTAATAGTTCTATACCTTATAGGTGTGAAGGGTTCCCTCATCAACCAGATCACGTAAGATTTCCTATCCAACAATTTGGCTCAAAGGCTCATGGCTTTGGACACGTTAATCTAACAAGAGACATTGATGGGTCATTCAGGAGATATCTGCCTTTTTTATGTTTTAGGGATAGATTGTTTCCCTCCTTAGATACAACCGCAGCAATAAGGTTTAGAGGATTAAGTATCAATGAATTTCTTTCTATCCTTAAAGAGCCTATAACTAAGCCAATATATTTTAATCCTGCACCCATCAAAAGATTACAGTATTATTCCTTTTCTGATCTCATGAAAGGCTCTATTAAAAGTGATAGCATAAAAGATAAGGTCGTAATAGTGGGGATAAATAGTCCAAAGGCAATAGAGTATATCAAGGTATCTGGTGGATATTCAGTATCCCCACTATTGCTGAGGGCTTCTGCAATAGACAATCTAATAGAAAATAACTTCCTATACAAGCCCTCTTGGGTATTGATTGTAGAGATAGCCTCTCTGTTTATAATCGCATTTTTTATGACTATATTTAATAGAAGAATAAGGATATGTGCGTTCATGGGATTGATATTATCATTAACCTTTACGGTATTGTTCGTTTATCTGATGCTCTTTTATAATCTTGTCATTCATATTTCATATCCGCTGATAATGTTTTGCATGTTGTTTGTTGCATTCTATGTTAGTGATAAATATAAAGAAAGGAGGCACTTTGATTCGATGGTCAAAGAGGTCATAGAGACTAAAAGCCTGAGATTTCTCATAGGATCAAAGACAGACATCGGATTGGTTCGCACAAAAAACGAAGACAATCTCTGCGTAGACAAGTCATTAAACCTGCTCGCAATAGCAGACGGAGTAGGTGGAAACACTGCTGGTGAGATTGCAAGTAAGATGGCAATAGACGAGGTGAGGGCTTTTATAAAGACAAATAACACACTATCGCATTATACAGAAAACATATCCTCACTTGTCAGAGATGCAATATTGCATGCCAATAGGGCAATACTGAAAATGGCATCTCTAAACCCCTTGCTTCAGGGGATGTCAACCACAATAACTCTGGCATATATAAATGAAAATCGTATTGCCATCGGACATGTAGGGGACTGTAGGTGTTATCTCATCAGAGGGGGCAGGATGGAACAATTAACCGAAGACCATACCGTTGCCACAGACAAGAGTATAAGAAGCCTGAATGAAAGGGAAAGGCAGATGATGAGGAATGTCCTTACGAGGGCGTTAGGGATTGAAGACTTTGTAGAGGTAGATAACTTTGAGTTCAATGTTACAAAGGACGACATCATTGTATTATGCTCTGATGGTTTATTTACATTAGTGGAGGACAAAGATATACAAGAGGTAATAGAAAAATACAAAGAGCCTCATCTGGCATGTAACGCCTTGGTAAACATGGCAAATAAAAAAGGTGGCAAAGACAATATAACGGTGATAGTGGCGCATATTAAGGGTTAACAAATCAAAAAAACGGAGGTTATTATGGCAAAGGCATTGTTGCAATTCCAAGGCACCATCATCAAAGAATATCAACTTGATAAGGACATTATAACGATTGGCAGAAAACCTGACAATGATATCAAGATTGATAATCTTGCAGTCTCAGGCTATCATGCCAAGATCACACACAACAAGGATGGCTATTTTATTGAAGACACAAATAGCCTAAACGGCACCTATGTAAACGGTGTGAAGGTATTGAAGCAGAAACTCTACCATGGTGACACCATCTTAATAGGCAAACACTCTATCGTGATTGAATTACCAGAATTTGCAGACATAAAACCAAAGCCCTCAAGGTCATATTCTATGGAAGAGACTATAGTCATCGCACCAGATGTCCAACAGAGGTTTTTACAACAAAAGTCAGC
>JBDNDH010000146.1:0-4616 GCA_046719235.1 Thermodesulfovibrionales bacterium | reverse complement strand
CAAAGGCAAAAGGTTTAAAAGGACATGTCTTTAATCTTGGTCACGGTATCCTACCAGATACCCCTTTTGATAATGTCAGATACCTTGTAGAGATAGTTAAAAATTCTGATAGACTGTAATAAGATAAATGTAAATCTCTAAAATATAAGAATATTGGAGGACTAAACAATGTTAAATCTTGGGGTATTGGCATCGGGTAGGGGGTCAAACTTTCAGGCAATTATTGATGAGATTGAATCTGGTAGATTAGATGCAAAGATTAAGATACTAATTACTGATAATCCAAATGCCTATGCAATACAAAGGGCAGAAAAACATAATATCAAATGGATACATGTCAATCCTAAGGATTTTTCTTCAAAAGACACCTTTTATGAAAGGCTTGCAGATATCCTGATTACAGCAGAGGTAGAATTGGTAATCCTTGCAGGTTTTATGAGAATAATAGGTAAACCATTATTAGATGCTTATCCAATGAAGGTAATGAATATCCATCCAGCCTTACTACCATCATTCCCAGGCCTGCATGGGCAAAAAAAGGCTATACAATATGGGGTTAGGATCAGTGGATGCACAGTTCATTTTGTAGATGAGGGTATAGATACAGGCCCTATAATAATCCAGGCTGCATTGTGTGTAAATCCAGAAGACAATGAACAGACACTATCTGACAAGATCCTCAAGCTTGAACATAAGATATATCCAGAGGCAATAAGGCTTTACCAGCAAGGAAGGTTAAGATTGGAGGGTAGGGTGGTGAAGATCGTTGATTATATTGAAAATGGCAGTTTTATAATAAATCCAGATCTATGAAGATATTAGGCGGAAGCGCGAAGGGTAGGCTAATAAGGATAAAAAAACAAAAATTAAACAAAAATTTAAGGCCTACCTCAAATAAGGTAAGAAAGGCGATATTTGATATTTTACAGGAAAGAATTATACAAAAGGATTTTCTTGACCTTTTTGCAGGCACAGGTGCTGTAGGCTTCGAGGCTTTAAGCAGGGGTGCAAACAGTGTAACAATGGTTGAATCAAATAAGGATTTGGTATATTTCATAAGAGATACTGCAAAGTCTCTAAATTATATGGATAGAGTGAAGATTATTCATGATGATGTTAAAAGGTTTTTGAAGATCACAGAAGATACATATAACATAATATTTGTAGACCAACCCTATGAGGATGATGATTATGATATTATTAAACAGATGGTCTTTGATAGAGGGATACTCCATGATGATGGCATAATAATTTTTGAACATAGTTCAAGGAAGCAGATAGATGGAGGGTATAAAAATTTGAGGTTCATGAAGTCTTACAAATATGGTGACAGTTCCTTAAGCCTATTTAACAAACAATTTGAGGATATGATAAGATGAAACTGGCAATTTATCCCGGGACATTTGACCCTATAACCAACGGACACATTGACTTAATTAAGCGGGGACTCGGGATCTTTGATGAGATCATAATTGCTGTGGCAATTAATCCCAAGAAGTCACCACTTTTTTCACTTGAAGAGAGGTTAAGTTTTATCAGAAAGACTATTCAACACATTGATGCTCAAAGGATTTCTGTTGATTCGTTAAATGGTCTGGTCGTGGATTATGCCTCTTTGAAAGGAAGTGTGGCAATTATAAGGGGATTGAGGGCTGTTTCTGACTTTGAGTTTGAACTTCAAATGGCACTTATGAACAGGAGATTAAATAATAATATTGAAACGGTTTTCATGATGCCATCAGAAGAGTATTCTTATTTGACATCTACGTTGGTCAAAGAGGTTGTGCTTTTTGGTGGGAGGGTGTCTGGTTTGGTTCCAGACTTTGTTGAAGATGCCCTCAAAGAAAAGATCAAAGGGCTCACAAAGGTATCTTCTTATTAATATTGTTTTTATTTAACCTTTCCAAGCATCTTGATAAAGGTCCTGAGTATTTCTGGGTCGTAATCGCCAGTGTCTTTTGCGATTACAGAAAGGGCGTAAAATGGGGTAAAAGATGGCTTATAAGGCCTCTGCGTCGTTAAGGCATCATAGCAATCAGCAATAGCTGTTATACGGCCAAATAGTTTAATATCCTTATCAGAGAGCTTGTTTGGATATCCTTTGCCAGTTAGTTTTTCATGATGTTGAAGCAACGGTATGTCAGAGTCGTCAGGTAGGTCCTTCCTATCTTTGATTATATTATATCCATCGATAACATGATTCATGATTATTTTATATTCTATACTATCTAACTTGCCCTGTTTGTTGAGTATTTCTGGTGGGACCATGCTCTTACCAATATCATGAAGCATAGCCCCTGTGCCTAAGGAATGTATTTCGTCACGTTTTAGTCCTAACTCCACGCCGAGTCCAATTGAGAGGACTGATACATTAACACTGTGTGTGTATGTATAGTAATCATAATTCTTAAGGGATAACATATCATATATAGAATCCCTATTATCCAATATGTTATCAATCATACTATTGACTAGCTCTTCTGATTTCTTTATATTCTCACCACTTCTTGGGTCTTCAAGGAGCCTCTTCATAATAGTCTTAGAGTTTTCTCTTAAAGCAATTGACTTAACACGTTTTAATTCATCTGGGGAAATATCCTTTGACTTGACGATATTGGCAATATAATTTTCATATAGATGTATATCAGATTTATCAATAACCAAATCGCCGTCTATAAGTCTTAGGTCAGGTATTTTGACAGGTTGATTGTTTTTGACGGATATTATGGGTGTAATTGTAAACTTATTAAAAACAAATATACTAAAATTTACCTCTGTGCCAGGGACGAGCAATAATTTGTCAATCTGATAGTGATTTTCTTTAGCAAAAGAATAGTTTTTAAATTTAACAGGGTCATCAAAAATGGACTCTTTAGTGGTTGTCTTATTTGTTTCGTAGGTATCTAGGGCCTTTTGGTCAATCTGCTGAATATATAGAACATTTATCCCTTTAGATAATAGGGTGTTTTTTGCGATTTGTGTAAACACAGATCCTTTATTGAAAATCTGTTTTAGAACACCTCGGTCTTTTACATAGACATCAAAGGGTAACCGTGTCCCGACTTTGATAGTATCAATGGATAGTCCTATCTCTGAACGTTCACCTATGACTTTTTTCATTACGGCCATAAATGTTATTATAGCAAAAAATAATCATTCTATGTTATTTGTAATAAAATCTTAAAATTGTTTAATTTTGGTGCTTAATTACAGGGTCAAATTAATTATCTATCAATATGTTTAATATCTTAATATCTATCTTAATCTGGAGTTCTCTTGGCGTAATACTAAAGATTGTTCCTATAAGTAGTCAGGATTTAATATTTTTTGCAGGGTTTACATCCTCAGTAATTCTTTTTGTCTACTTTTTTTTTAAAGACATAAAAGCAATAAAGATAGATATAAGACTGCTTCTGACGATCTTTATTATATCAATGGTAGGGCTGTTAAATACATTTACATTCTTTTATGCTTATAAGAATACTACCGTCGCCTTTGCAGTCTTAACACATTACACAGCACCTTTTTTTGTAGCTATACTCGCTCATTTTTTCTTAAACGAAAAAATAACATATAAAACAATGCTTGCAATAATAACTGCAACCATAGGTATGTATATTATGCTTGATATTAATATTGACGACTTTATGTCTCAGATTAAATATCAAGATAAACATACATTTGGAATAATATCAGGTTTATTATCAGGAGTTTTTTATGCAATTCTTATAATACTTTTTAAGAAATTCATCAAGTTAATTAATCCTGCAGTGTTAACTATGTATCAAAATATGTTTGTAACGATCACCTTAACACCTTTTGTATCATTAAATTATGATTTTCAATCTATTATATCTGTTATCCTAATTTTAGGGATACTACACAGTACAATTGCCCCTATAATCTACTTGAGGGGTATCAAACAGGTTAGGGCTAATATAGCTGCTATCTTAGGATACACAGAACCCATTGCAGCGATATTGCTTGGGATTATAGTCCTAAATGAATACATAACCCTTAAGATATTTATTGGGGGGTCAATGATACTCATATCTGGTCTTTACTGTGTTCTTATTAATCCAGACAGATAAATATCTAATTCAGTCTGAAAAAACCAGAATCTTTTTGTAATTTTTCATAATAATTTTACATAATACATCTTATCAGTCATAATGAATTAACTTTATATGTTAAATATTTGTTATATTGATTGTAAAAAAATCAAAATTATTTAATCATGGTGTAACTTTATACATTGATAAATATAAGTTAGGCAGTGAGAAAAATAAGTATTTAGATATGGTTAAGACTAAGAAATGCCAAAACCAGATGGGAGACTGTTTTTAAATCCTGTAAGTCTTATCTTTATAATAGATTTTAAAGGTTGGGTCTTGGTATCAGTAATACAAGCCTTTATATAGTTATCTGTGGTTCCAATGTAGGTATTCCCTATCTTTTTTTCTATTAAAAAATCAATAGTTTTGTTCATCTGAGATCTGATAAATTTTGATTTAAATTGTTCTGCCAAATCTTTTATGACTAAAAGCATCGAGAAGGACGCGCAGATCAACGAGCAGATCGACCGGATGCGCCATGCCGCGACGCGCGCGCTGCTG